>NZ_JAYJLK010000003.1:0-145157 GCF_051948795.1 Acinetobacter sp. Lyrl_1 | reverse complement strand
GTATTTACACATCAGCTGGGGATGTTGAAGCTGGAATGTTGATGTTTTTAGCAACTAAAATATTAGGGCAATAAAAAAAGGTCACCGAAGTGACCTTTTCTTAGCAATCAGCGTTGAATTACGCAGATTTAACCGCTTCAAGTAAAGCAGCTTGACGTGCTTTCAATGCAGCAGGTAGGCGCTCACCAAGTTTGTTGAATAACTCAGTGTGGCTTTCTAACTCTTTGATCCATTGTTCTTTGTCTTGCGCTGTTACAGTTTCAAATTGCTCTTTAGAGAAATCTAAACCAGTCCAGTTCAATTGCTCATACTTTGGAACGAAACCAATTGGAGTTTCAACAGCTTCTGCACGACCTTCGCAACGATCAATGATCCACTCAAGCACACGCATGTTTTGACCAAAACCAGGCCATACGAAGTTGCCTTCTGCATCACGACGGAACCAGTTTACATTGTAGATACCTGGTAATTTGTTGCCTGCAGCTTTTGCTTTCTCGCCAACTTGCTCACCCATCTCTAACCAGTGAGAGAAGTAGTCTGCCATGTTGTAACCAGCAAACGGAAGCATTGCAAATGGGTCACGGCGTACAATACCTTGTTGACCAACGGCTGCTGCAGTCGTTTCAGAACCCATCGTTGCTGCTTTATATACGCCATCTACCCAGTCAAATGCTTCTGAAATTAGAGGCACTGTGTCTGCACGACGACCACCGAAGATGAACGCTGAAATTGGAACACCTGCTGGATTTTCCCAGTCAGCATCGATAGAAGGGCATTGACCTGCTGCAACAGTGAAGCGCGCATTTGGATGAGCTGCTTTTTCTGCGCCAGTGTGTGGTTGACCTTTCCAGTTGGTTAGGTTTGCAGGAACTTCTTTAGATAGACCTTCCCACCATACTTCGCCGTTGTCAGTCACAGCAACGTTGGTATAAATCACGTCTTTGTGCAGAGTTGCCATACAGTTCGGGTTAGTCTTGGTGTTTGTACCAGGAGCAACACCGAAGAAACCAGCTTCTGGGTTAATTGCATATAAGCGACCATCTTCACCTGGTTTGATCCAAGCAATATCGTCACCTACAGTTTCAATTTTCCAGCCTTCGTAACCTGCAGGTGGAATTAACATCGCAAAGTTGGTTTTACCACATGCAGAAGGGAATGCTGCAGCGATGTAGTGTTTTTCGCCTTGTGGATTGGTCACGCCTAAAATAAGCATGTGTTCTGCTAACCAGCCTTGTTCACGGCCCATTGCAGAAGCAATACGAAGCGCTAAGCATTTTTTACCCAATAATGCGTTACCGCCGTAACCAGAACCATACGACCAGATTTCACGAGTTTCTGGATAATGTACGATGTATTTTTCTTTGTTACATGGCCAAGCAACGTCTTTTTCGCCTTCAGCCAATGGTGCGCCCACAGTGTGTACGCAAGGAACAAATTCGCCATCTGTGCCCAATACGTCATAAACAGCTTTACCCATACGAGCCATTTTAGACATGCTGACAGCAACATAAGGAGAGTCAGTTAATTCAATACCGATGTGCGCAATGTGGCTACCTAATGGGCCCATAGAGAATGGAACCACATACATGGTACGACCAGCCATTGAACCGTCGAATAAACCGTTTAATTTAGCGCGCATTTCAGCTGGCGCTTCCCAGTTGTTGGTCGCACCAGCATCTTCTTTGTTTTCAGAGCAGATGAAAGTACGGTCTTCAACACGAGCAACGTCAGAAGGATCAGAGTTTGCAAGGTACGAACCAGGGTGTTTTTCTTGGTTTAATGCTTGCATGGTGCCGTTAGCGATCATCAAGTCAATAAGACGTTGATATTCTTCAGCGCTACCGTCACACCATTCAATTTTTGCTGGTTTCGTTAACTTTGCAATTTCTTCAACCCATGCAATAAGCTTAGGGTGACGAACGAATTCTGGTGCGTTCACTTGGGTCATGGTGAGGCCTATCTTAAATGTGTACAAGTCGTGTACAAAGTACAATCTGAACGATGGGGTACATGGTTCAGATGAAATATGAAAAAAAAGTGGCTGTATTAAAGCACAAAAACATAAAAAAAATAAGACATAGGCTTGATTTAGCTTTATGTGAAAAATACCCATATAAATAATGAATAACATATATGAAACATGGGCTTACAACTTTTTTGTGTTCCATTTATCATTATTTAAAAAAATTATGGGCATTATTTATTTTAATTATTTTTAATTAAAACATGTACTTATATCTTAAATTTTATAAAGAATGATTATTGATTTAATGAATGGTCGTCATTCGATTTTTACATAAAGCTGCTTTTCATTCTGCATCAATTGGTTGAAATTAGAGCAAAAGCTTTAAAATGATTGAAGAAAATGTCGACAACATTACAGCCGTTATCGCTTATTTATAATCAAAAATCTGGATTTCATGCCACACAGCAAGAAGGTGTCTATGAAGAGTTGTTGCATGTTTTGTCACAGCATGGTTTTGAAATCCAATTGTTTGAAATGGGCGATATCGCCAATTTTGATCAACTGATGCAACAGGTATTAGCACGGCATCAAGCAGCGCAGTTAAGCGGTGTTGTGGTTGCAGCGGGTGGAGATGGTACTTTAAATGCGGTTGCTGCAAAGTTAAAAGGGACATCTATCCCCATGGGTATTTTGCCTTTGGGCACGTTTAATTATGTGGCGCGCTTACTGAATATTCCGCTAGATTTAATTGAAGCAGCGCATGTGATCGCAACTGGCAGTATGCGTGCAGTACATGTGGCACAAATCAATCAACACATCTATTTAAATAATGCCAGTTTGGGTTTATACCCTTTATTTATTCAAAAACGTGAGCGTTATAACCGTTATTTAGGACGCTTTCCTTTACATGCCTATACCTCGGCTTTAGATGTGCTTCTGCGTGACCGTAAAGAATTAAAATTAGAAATAGAGGTCGATACAAAGCGCTATCCGCTGAAAACTCCGCTCATTTTCTTTGGGAATAATCAATTACAACTGTCTGAAATGAATTTACGTATTGCCAAAGCTGCTGCAGCGGGAAAAGTCGCAGGTGTTGCAGTGGCAAAGTCCGATAAATTGACTTTATTTAAAATTCTGTGGCAATTAATTCAGGGGAAGGCTGAGCAAGCCGATGATATGTACAGTTTTGCAGCAGAGCAGGTGGTCATTCATAGTAAACGCCCACAACTGACCGTGGCGCTTGATGGAGAAATTGTCAAAATGCGCCCACCACTGCGTATTTCGGTATTGAAAAATGCATTGAAGATTAAGGTGCCGCATGCTGCTGCATCTGTCTGATTTGCACTTTGGCACTGAAAATGTGGCTTGTATGCAGGCAGTACAACAACTGTGTGCAAGTATGCGACCGGAAGCGGTTGTGGTCAGTGGTGATTTAACCCAACGTGCACGCTATGCACAGTTTTATGCCTGTAAGCATTTTTTAGACAGTTTGAATTTACCGTATTTAGTTGTGCCAGGAAATCACGATATTCCGCTATACCATCTTTGGAATCGTTTTTTTAGTCCGTTTGCACGGTATCAGTTGTTTTTTGGGCGTATGGAAACAATTTTGGAAACCGCCCATTTTTATGTGATAGGGGTGAACAGTATTCGGCGACGTTTTCATACCCGTGGGCATATTTCTTTGAATCAAATTCAGGAGATCGACGCCTTATTGCAAGCTGCGCCCAGCAATAAGTTAAAAATTTTGGTGGCGCATCAGCCGTTCTATACACCGCCCGATAATGTGCACGGTATTAAAGATTGTCCTGTGTTGGGACGTATTGCGTTGGAGCAATGGAGTAAAAACGGCTTGCATGCCTTGCTACATGGTCATTTACACCAGCCTGCTGTATATGACCTCAATCAAATCTATGCACTTGGTGCAGCACATCCTGTACTCGATATTCATGCAGGAACTGCAATTTCACAGCGTTTGCATCAAGGTATGCCGAATAGCTTAAATATAGTCTGCAATAATGGTGATGTGCAGCATTACATCTTTGATGTAGGACAAAAACAATTCGTGTTGTGGCAGCAAAACGCAGAATAAAAGGTTGAACCCCTCAACTTGTCTAAAAAAACAACAAAAACTGAAATATTTTTAGCGTTTCCCCTTGAAGCGAATTTTTCCATCCCCACAACTGTGTCATCTAAAATTTATTTTGATGATGACACATGGAATAAATAAGTCGTCATCAGGAATCTATACATAGACTTAGTCTGATGGAGTTATTTATGAGCAACATTCGTCCATTACATGACCGCGTAGTTATTCGTCGTGTTGAAGAAGAAACAAAAACAGCTGGCGGTATTTTGCTTCCAGGTTCTGCTGCAGAAAAACCAGCGCAAGGTGAAGTGATTGCAGTAGGGAATGGTCAAATCACAGACAATGGCGTGCGCGCTTTAGACGTTAAAGTGGGCGATAAAGTCTTGTTTGGTACGTATGCAGGCACCACAGTTAAAGTAGACGGTGAAGAACTTCTTATTATGAAAGAGTCTGACATTTTAGCGGTACTTGAAGGCTAATTTCAGCACTCGTTATTCAAAGTCAATTTGAACATTATTTAAAGATATTTGGAGTCAAACATGTCAGCAAAAGACGTAAAATTTGGTGATTCAGCCCGCACAAAAATGATCGCAGGTGTAAACATCCTTGCAGATGCAGTTAAAGTAACTTTAGGCCCTAAAGGTCGTAACGTAGTGATTGACCGTTCTTTCGGTGCGCCGCACATCACTAAAGATGGTGTATCTGTTGCGAAAGAAATCACCTTGAAAGACAAGTTTGAGAACATGGGTGCTCAGCTTGTACGTGAAGTGTCTAGCAAAACCAATGATATCGCAGGTGACGGTACGACCACTGCAACAGTACTTGCACAAGCCATTTTAAATGAAGGCATCAAATCTGTAACTGCGGGCATGAACCCAATGGATTTGAAACGTGGTATCGACCTTGCTGTAAAGGCAGTCGTTGCAGACATTAGAGCAACGGCTAAACCTGCTTCTGACACGAAAGCGATTGAGCAAGTAGGTTCTATTTCTGCAAACTCGGACACGACTGTGGGCAAGTTAATTGCAGAAGCAATGGAACGCGTTGGTAAAGAAGGCGTAATCACTGTTGAAGAAGGTTCAGGCTTTGAAGACGCGCTTGACGTTGTAGAAGGTATGCAGTTTGACCGCGGTTATATCTCGCCATACTTCGCGAACAAACAAGATACTTTGACTGCAGAACTTGAAAACCCGTTCATTCTTCTTGTTGATAAAAAAATCAGCAACATTCGTGAACTGATTACTGTCCTAGAAGCGGTTGCAAAAACAGGTAAGCCTCTTCTGATCATCGCTGAAGATGTTGAAGGCGAAGCGCTGGCAACGCTTGTTGTGAACAACATGCGTGGCATCATCAAAGTATGTGCGGTGAAAGCGCCTGGTTTTGGTGATCGTCGTAAAGCAATGCTTCAAGATATTGCAATCTTGACAGGCGGTACGGTTATTTCTGAAGAAATTGGTATGTCTTTGGAGCAAACATCACTAGAGCATTTGGGTAGCGCGCACAAAGTTACAGTCTCTAAAGAAAACACCGTGATTGTGGATGGTGCTGGTGATGCAAATCAGATTTCTGAGCGTGTTCAGCAAATCCGTGCGCAAATCGAAGAATCTACTTCTGAATATGACAAAGAAAAACTTCAAGAACGTGTTGCTAAATTAGCAGGCGGTGTAGCAGTCATCAAAATTGGTGCTGCAACTGAAGTTGAAATGAAAGAGAAGAAAGACCGTGTGGATGATGCGCTTCACGCAACTCGCGCTGCGGTTGAAGAAGGTGTTGTTGCGGGTGGTGGTGTTGCACTGGTACGTGCTGCTAAAGCACTTGAAGGCGTAACTGGCGCGAATGATGACCAGAATGTAGGTATCAACATTCTTCGTCGTGCGATTGAAGCACCGCTTCGTCAAATCGTATCTAATGCTGGTGATGAGCCTTCTGTTGTAATTAATGCAGTGAAAAATGGCGAAGGTAACTTCGGTTATAACGCTGCAACTGGCGAATACGGCGACATGCTGGAAATGGGTATTCTTGACCCTGCTAAAGTGACACGTTCTGCGCTTGAGCATGCTGCTTCTGTGGCTGCTTTAATGCTGACAACTGAATGCATGATCACTGATATCCCGGAAGACAAACCTGCAATGCCTGATATGGGCGGCATGGGTGGAATGGGCGGCATGATGTAATTCATGTTGATCATTTGATCTTGAAAAATCCCTACCTCAGGTAGGGATTTTTTTTATTTCTTGATAAAAAAGTACAATTTCAATAAAAAATAGAGTAAAATTTGAGACATAAGTTTGATCTAGATTAAAAAATGCAAACAGGGTTTCATTTTTTATTAAAAAATTGATTAATGTTTATTTTTGTAACATTTGATCTTGGAATATATAAATTTTTGATTTATTATTTAATTAAAATATAATTGATGTGCGGCTATATGAACAGTACAGTTATAAATAATGAGGGGAAAAGTTCAGAGGATCATTCTGAACTGGTATTGATTAGTAAATGTGAATTAAAGTCTTTATACCGAAAATTAAAGGAATATGAAGATCGTTTACGGAGGTATGAGCATGAGCATAAAAAAATTTTAGCTTATTTCACGCATAAAAATTACAATTGATTTAACTCATCAATCAACTTTTTAATGATATCTTTATGATGATTTTTTAAAGCGCGAAACTTCAGATAATAGTCTAGATCTCCAATATCATGTTCTGAAATCTGAGCACTCGGACTAATATCCTGGTCTCCAAATCTTAGCCATTGATTAGATACATTTAGCCAGATTGCTAAAATAGAAAGTTTATCTTGGCTAGGGATGGCCTTACCTAATAACCAGTTATTCGCAGATTGTACTGAAATTGGGCTGCCGTCATAACGGTGATTGAACTCCCTAGATAAAAAAGTAGGGCTAATAGGGTGTGCAGCATCCAGTAAAGCTTGTGTCAATCGTTCAGCAAATAATTTTTTTTCTTGTTGATTGCTCATAAATTAAGTTCTCTCTTGCTATCACATCATACACTTTATAAGTTTTATCTTAAAAATGTATTTAAAATACTACAATGATTTTAAGAGCATAATTTTAAGAAAACTCGACTCATATTTCAATTGTAACAAAGTTTTTTAGCCCATCTTGTTGTAATCATTTGTAATCATTATTTGTTTCTATACTTTATGTTTAGTTTAGCTTAATACAAATATCAGGTAATCAATCTGTTAATTAATCAAGGTTACTTTATCATTTTTTAATTCTTAAATTGCTATTTAAAACAAAATCTTAGTTAATTTCATATTATTTTCACCTTTAAAATCAATTTTAAATTGAAAAATAAATCAAATATTGATTGATATATTTGTTTCGTTTTGTATATTATTGACTCAGGATCGCTCTAGCGGCGGTATGGGGTGGATGGCATTCTCCAGAACAACCAGACATTCAACTCAGTTTTGCTGGTTTGCAAACATCCTAGGGTAAACCAGTCTTTTTATAAGAATTGAAAGAGGACAAATCTATGACATTTAAGAAATCAGCATTAGCTGCGGCTGTATTAACAGTCGTTGCTGGGAATGCCTTAGCTGCACCGACAGCTTTACCAACACGTGACAAAGTTGATCCGACTTATGATGTTCCTGGTGTTCCATCGTGGGCTTATGCGTATGATCAATCTACAGGCTCTGAAACTATTGTTAATACCGATGGATTTAATAGTACTGAACGCTTTGAAGTTACAGGTCCAGATGATCAAGATGAAGTGGTGTATACTACACTACCAACTGCAGTAGAAGGTCAACCTGGAGTTAAGCAATATCAGGAAGTACGTAAAGATACGGTTACAAAAACTTCTACGTCATCTGATACTCGTCTGTCACCTGAAGATATAGAAACAATAAATACACGCACTATAGATACTTCCTCATCTTATAGTGCGAATGGCTTGGTAACTCGTACCGCGGAAACCCGTGCTGGTGTTTATTTGGGGAATACCTATGATGACCGATTTGCTGATCCTGGGCTTTTGACTGAATCTAACTTTCAAGCATATGATTTAACTAAAGTTGCGGGTGCTTTTGAAGACACAAGTTCGCGTAGTAGAACGGTAGTTGACTATAATGATGATCAGGTACTAGATCGTACTATTGAAAGTAAGCGTACTCGAAATTATAAGGATAATGCGGTTGCCTATGACCAAAATGGTCAACCAGTACAGGTTGACGGTCAAACCAGTTATGTGGTGTTAGAAGATACCAGTGAGCGCAATTTTAATTTAACTGCATATAATTCAGATATTCAAAATGGCGTAGAGACTAGCCGTGATCCTGATGGCAAGTTACTGGTTGTAGAACGTAGCCGCTCTTCTACCAAGCAAGATGCTAACTACCAATATGATGATAATTCTGGTGATTTCGTTACCTTTAAAGTTGAGGGTAATGATGTATTAGTGTCTAATATTAGCGAACAAACCAATGCTCAGTCATCAAAATTTACCAATTATGATGAAGTGAGTGCCAAAGATTTTGAACGTAGCCGTTCTGGTACAGCTAATTACAAAGAGACAGCTGTTCTTGATGGTTTTGAGCAATATGACAATCGCTCATGGGAAAATAGTGTAACTCAATATAAAGATGGTAAATCTAATATTGACCAAGAATCTTCATTTAAGTTTACACAAGCATCGAAAGACCGTGATTTCTTGACTGATGAAGATGGGGTGGTCCTTGTTAATGGAAAACCTGTTGTAGATAAAGTAACTGAAGTAACTTCAAGTGTGTCAGGTGCTTATTCTAACTACCAAGCAACAGAAGATGCTAATGGTGATGATTTTGTTATCACTAAAATTGGAGATGATACACGTTCGACTGATACTGATCTGAAACATCGTTCATTTACATTTGACTATAACAAAACAGTTACAGATCAGCAGGATGGCTTTGTTGCACATGACATCCGACAATTTGACGGATCAGCTGACTACTATTCAAGTATGCAGGAAAACATCGAAGTCGATCGTGATCTTAAATTGAACTTCCGCAGTGATGAAAAATTCAAAACGGGTCCTATTACTGTTGTAGAGTCTTCTGCTTTTGCGGATGTAGGTTCTGGTTTTAGACGTAAGCTAGATGGCTCACCTATTACAGCTGCAGATGTGAATACTTGGACCGATCAAAATGGTAAAGATCATTACTATGTTGTATTGGGTCATGATAAAGATGGTGAAGAAATCCGTACTGAGGTTAGCTATGCAGAAGGTTCAACTCCTGGTTTGACGTTGAATGCTGTACAGGAAAACTTCGAGGAATATAATTCAACAGAATCTGTACGTTATAATGAAGATGAATTCTATAAGTCTACCGATTCATTTGTAAATAAAGAAAAAATCACTTATGAAGATGGTTCGGTTGAGTATGATAATTCGACTCTTGATCAAACAATCACTGTTTACAATGAGAATGTAGTTGATAAAGAGTGGGAAGGTACTCGTGCTGGTACTCAAGCAACTCAGGATGTGACATTTGTTGACGTGGGTGGTGTTGCAACAGCAGCTCAAATTGATACTTCAGCATCAAACTTTGCTGAAAAAACTACTAAATATAAACCAGGGCAGGAACTAGAAGAAGAAACTACGCGTACTGAAACTGAACAAGGCAGCCGTGAGAATCTAGTAGCTGAAACAACAGAAACTTACCAAGATAATTGGGAGTTTAATGACAAACTGTATGCTGTAGGCGCAAGTGATTTGGGTCGCGTTACGACTGAAAGTGGAAATGGTACATCTTCTTATATTTCTGCTACACAGACTGAAGAATCACAATGGGCATCGAATAGTCAGGAAACAATCTATCAGGCTGGTGATATAAATAGAACTGAAACTGGATCGGAGTCTCAGAGCACAACAACGACAGATGTTGCGACAGGTAATTCACAGACTTATGCAACTAATGGTCAATCTGCATCAACTGAGTTCAACACGGTTACTGGTTTGCTGGCATCACAAGCTATTCTGTATACAGAGGCTGCTGAGCGTCAAGAAAGTTTAAGCACGACTCAGGCAGGTGTAACTACTTCTACAACGGTTGTTCGTGGTTATGAAGATGAACAACGTAGTGATGAAAGTGCAACCTACAAGCTTTATGGTTCTGAAACCAAGGTTGCGGGTGATGGCTCTCAAACTGTATTGGCTAAGAGTGAAACAACAGTTGTAGATAAATTTGGTATTGAGGAATCTAATCAGCTGACTCAAGTAAATACAGATATCACTGCTGATGGTGCTGCAACTACAACCACACAACAACGTATTGATGACGTTACTGGTATTCAGCTGGAAAAAACAGTGGCAGGTACTACGACTCAGACCAGTTCAACCACAATCAGTGCGGGTGAAATTTCTGTAGATGGCGTGTCTATCACTGCAAATGGTTTGAATGCCAATAATACCGTTGTGTCTAATGTTGCAAATGGTGTTGCGGATTCTGACGCGGCAAACCTTGGTCAAGTACGATCATACTACAATGATGTGAGTGGTCGTGTTAACCAATTAAATTCACGTGTTGATGATGTTGAGAAAACTTCTTACCGTGGTATCGCTATTGCATTAGCTGCTCAACAACAAATTCCTAACATCGGTGCTGGTCAATTCGCTGTATTTGGTGGTGTAGGTCACTATGAAGGTGAATCTGCTGGTGCCCTAGGTGTTGCAAGCGTATTTGCTGATGGTCGTACTTCTGTAAGTGCTGCACTTGGTTTCGCTGGCGGTAACGAAGTTGGTGGCCGTGTAGGTGTATCATACGTATTTGGCGGTAAATAATTACTCCTTATACTGAGCTATAAAAAATCCCCGCATATTGCGGGGATTTTTTATGCGGTACAATAAAAAATACAGTAGACTTCTTGCGAAAGTTTATAGTCAACACGCCAAAAAACCAATACAATACCGATATGAGTTATCCAATACATTTTAGAAAGAAAATATTGTCCAAGCTTGAAGAAGGTCAATCTATCCGAGCTGTTGCTCAGCACTTCGAAATTAATAAAAATACAATTGTCGAATGGAAAAAGCGAATCGAAATAAAAAGAACTCGACCAAGAAAACCATCTAAAGTTGATGATGATGCCTTACGTGCAGATGTTGAGCAATATCCTGAAGATTATCAATATGAACGCGCTGCTCGTTTTGGTTGTGGTACTTCTACAATTGGTGATGCGCTCAAGCGTCTAAATATCACAGTTAAAAAAAGACCTTACGGCACCCGAAAGCAAAAACAGAACTCAGAAAACAGTATTTAAAAGATTTAAACCGATTAAGGTATCAACACCCGATTATCTATCTTGATGAAAGTGGATTTAAATCTCATGAACATAGACCTCATGGTTATTCAAAACAGGGAACTCCTTGTTATGGAACATATAATTGGCAATTAGAAAATCAAACCAACGCAATAGGAGCAATCCATGAGGGTAAGTTATTTGCAGTGGGTTTATTTTATAGCAAAGTAAATTCGGATGTATTTCATTTTTGGGTAGATAAGTTTTTATTACCAGAATTACCCTCGAATAGTGTAATTGTCATGGACAATGTAGCCTTCCATAAACGACAAGATATACAAGATCTATTAGCCCAACATGGGCATCAAATACTTTGCTTACCACCTTATAGTCCTGACCTTAATCCTATTGAAAAAATGTGGGCATGGGTTAAAGCAAAAAGGAAAAATTGGTTGGTTAACTCAATAGATAAGCTTTTTAGTCGTTTCTTTAACGAGTGTATGGGTAATTAAGCGGTTTTGCTATAACAATAGGTTCGCCAATCAGGTATTTCCCGTCTGAGGTTACTTGAAGTACGATTTCTGATTCAGCATTTTTTGCGTACCAAACCCCAACGATATCTTTGAGGAGTTTTTTGTTAAAGTTAGCTTGTGCTTCTGTTGCGCTAACTACGACTTTATCTTTAAAAACTTCTATTGTTTGTAGAACAGGTTGAAAGCTTGTAATAAATTCTGTTGTTGGTTTAGAGAAGTCAATTGAGTTTGCAGGGAGTTGACTCACTGAGTCAGGGATTTGAATACCATCGTCATGATCACCCTCAGAATCTAAAGATTGTAAAAAAAATAAGTAAATTTGTTCGTGTTGTTACATCATCGGCTAACTCCATAGGGGTAATACGATCAGCACCAGTTACTGTGCCAATTTCAATATTTCCGATATGGAAAGTGATTTCATCACCTTCTTGATATTCAAACTCCCCTTGAGCATTTGTACGTTTAGAAACGCCATTAATTGTATACGTTGCGCCACTCACAGGTCCATCGGTCAGTATCCCAGTTTTTAGAGAGCTTGAAGGTGGGGGAGCAGAACTACCAGAATCATTGTCTGAACCACCACATGCACTGAGTAAGCCTGCTAAAGTTAAGCATAATAAAGTTTTTTTCATCACGAATTCCTTGTTATTCAAATTATCATGTCTGCAGTATAGAAATTAGATGAGTTTAGGTGCTATCCCAAAATTGGGAGGGTGTACACAAAAATCTGTGAGAAAAAATGAAGACCAATCAACATTTTTGTGACAAAACTAGATTTTTTGATGTGCAGTCATCGAAGTTCTATTTAGCTGTGTTAATTTGAAACACGGTTTCAAGTTTTTTTGATGATCTTCATCCACTTGATTCATTTCATATAAATCTCATTATTGTTATCTATAAGTGATCCAGTTTTATGTTGTCTAAATTTTTTATTGAACGTCCAATTTTTGCAGGGGTGCTCGCTATTATGGTGATGGCACTCGGGATTTTTTCAGTATTAAATTTACCAGTAGAACGCTATCCAGACATTGCACCACCTCGTATCACTGTCAGCGCAACCTATACGGGAGCTTCGGCAGAAACGGTGGAAGAAAGCGTCACACAGGTTTTAGAACAGCAAATTAAAGGCTTAGATCACTTACTGTATTTCAGTTCTAGCAGTGATTCTTCAGGACGAAGTCGAATCAGCATTAGCTTTGAAAATGGTACCGACCCCGATACCGCACAAGTCCAGGTACAAAATGCGATTAATGGCGCAATTAATCGCTTACCCGAAGATGTGCAGCGTCAGGGGGTAAATGTCTTTAAATCATTGGGTGATACCCACATGGTCATTGGGCTGTACGATGCCACAGCCAAAAGCAGCAATATTGCCTTGTCTGACTATATGATGAGTCATTTAGAGCAAGAGCTGGCACGCATTGAAGGTGTGGGTGAGGTCGATGTTTTTGGTGCGCAATATGCAATGCGGATTTGGCTGAATCCGATAAAATTAAAACAATATGCGCTGATGCCAAGTGATGTACGTGCTGCAGTATTGGCACAAAATACCCAAGTCGCAGCAGGCGCAATTGGTGAATTACCCACAGCACAAGAACAATATCTCAATGCCAAAGTCACCTCAGGTTCACGCTTAAAAACGGTAGAAGAATTTGAAAATATTATTTTAAAAGCAGATCAGGCAGGTGGCTTTGTTTATTTAAAAGATGTGGCACGTATTGAACTTGGTGCAGAAAATTATCAAAGCTTTAATACCATTAATGGTTTTCCATCGGCAGGGATGGGGATTTCATTATCTTCTGGTGCCAATGCGTTACAAACTTCAGCCTTAATTCAAAAACAAATTGAGCATTTAAAACAACAATTGCCCGAAGGTTACCAAATTGTCTATCCACGCGATAACACACCTTTCGTGCAGGAATCAATTAAAGAAGTGGTGAAAACTTTAATTGAAGCGGTAATTTTAGTCGTTATTGTGATGTTCTTGTTTTTACAAAACTGGCGCGCGACGCTCATTCCTACCGTAACCGTGCCTGTGGTGATTTTAGGCACTATGGCCGTGTTGCAACTCTTTGGCCTAAGTATTAACACGCTGACCTTATTCGCTTTGGTTTTAGCGATTGGTTTGTTGGTGGATGATGCGATTGTCGTGGTCGAAAACGTAGAGCGCTTAATGCATGAACAGCAGCTTAACGCTAAACAGGCCGCCATTGCATCCATGCAGGAAATTAGCGGTGCTTTGGTCGGCATTACCTTGGTTTTGACCGCAGTATTTATTCCAATGGCATTTTTTGGTGGTTCGACTGGAGTAATTTATCGCCAGTTTTCTATCACCTTAGTGACTGCGATGGCGCTGTCTTTAGGTGTGGCCTTAATTTTAACGCCTGCTTTGTGTGCTTTGATTTTAAAACCCAATTCACAACCTGCTCAATGGGCCATCTGGTTTAATCAAAAACTGGAAAGCTTAAAACAACACTATCTCAAATTATCAGGCTGGACGATTCAGCATAAAGCGGTGTGTCTGGTTATTTTTGCAGGTTTATTGACGGTGTTTGCCTTGTTTTACCGTGCCTTACCTACCAGTTTTATCCCGAATGAAGATCAGGGCATGTTGTCGGTGCAATTTAAATTACAGGAAGGTGCGCCGTTGTCTAAAAGTCGTGAAGTGGGCGAAAGCATACGTGAATACTTTATGCAGCATGAAGCCCACAATGTTGATTTGGTGATGATTCGTTATGGACGTAATTTTTCGGGAACAGGGCAGAATTTAGGGCAGGGTTTTATTGCGCTAAAACATTGGGATGAGCGTCAAGGGCAACAGCATACCGCACAAGCTATTCGTGAACGTGCCATGCAGCATTTTCGACAGCATCCCAATGCACAAATTACCATTGGCATGCCCGCAGCAGTTCGTGGTTTGGGGCAAACCGATGGCTTAGAGTTCTGGATGCGCGATGTGAATGGTACAGGACGCGATTTTTTAATTCAGCAATTTCAAAATTTACAGCAGCAAGCCGCTCAATATCAAAGCTTTAAAAATTTAGATCAACGTGCCAATCCTGAAAAAGCGGAGTTAAACGTCACGATTGATCAGAAACAGGCGATGGCAGCAGGTTTAAATCAAACGGCGATTAACAGTACCTTAGCGGCAGCTTGGGGCGGCAGTTATATCAACGATTTTATTGACCGTGGTCGAATTAAACGCGTAATTATGCAGGGTGATGCCGAATTTCGTGGTAAACCTGAAGATTTGAACCAATGGTCGGTACGTAGTCAACAAAATCAAATGGTACCTTTTAGCCAGTTTGCTCAACTCAGTTGGAGCGGTGGGCCAGAAGTCGTCAATCGTTTTATGGGTTATAGCGCCGTGCAAATGGAAGCCGATACTGCTGAAGGATATAGCTCGGGGCAGGCGATGCGTGATTTAGAACAGATGGTGGCACAGCAGCAGGGCATTGACTTGGCATGGAGTGGGTTGTCTTTTGAAGAAAATCAGTCTAGCAATCAGGCTTTGTTACTGTATTTGGTTTCCATCGGGTTTATTTTCTTGTGCCTTGCGGCCTTGTATGAAAGTTGGAGTATTCCAACAGCCGTGATGAGTGCCATTCCTTTAGGGATTGGTGGAAATATTATTTTCAGCTATTTGGCAGGTTTCCCGAACGATATTTATTTCCAAATTGCCTTGCTTACCACCATTGGTTTGTCATGTAAAAATGCCATCTTAATTGTGGAATTTGCTTCGGCTGCGCAGCAACAAGGCAAACAAGTCATCCAAGCCGCTTTGGAAGGTGCGAGTTTGCGGCTTAGACCAATCTTAATGACCTCATTGGCATTTGGTGCAGGTATTTTACCGTTGGTATTTGCGTATGGTGCAGGTGCAGCAAGTCGTCAGGAAATTGGGGTGAGTGTTTTGGGTGGGGTAATTTTTGGCACAATTTTAGTGCTCGTTTTTATTCCATTTATGTACGTGCTGATTCGTTCTATATTTCAAGTGAATCGTTCATCACCCATAAACTAAAGATGTTTTTTATTAGGCACTTAGCAAGATTATAGGCTATGATATGAAACGCTAAAAATCTTGCATAAATCTACAGATTTTCGGTTTTTTAAGGGTTGGTTTGGGCCGAGACACTGCGCCCATTCTTCATTTTACGTTTTTGGAATGATGGAGTGGGTGAGAGCAATGACCAATCTGCACGCTGAACAGTTAGAACAAGCCTTACAATTGCATCAGCCAAGCACAGTACACAGCCTGATCGACAGTATCAATCCTGCCGATTTAGCCGACTTGATGCAGTATTTAAGCCTGAAAGCACAGCTGAGTTTAATTGAACAAATTGACAGTGCTGCCTTGGTGATGGAATTTTTACCACTGCATTCACAACTTCAAATTGCCGAAGCGATTGCACCGCAGCAATTGGTCAAACTGATTTCAGCCATGCATTCAGATGACCGCACCGACTTATTTAAGTTACTTTCTCCGCATTTACAGCGTTTTGTCAGCTTACACATTACGGAAGAAAAACGCGCACAGATTCAGACTTTGGCGCGCTATCCTGAAGAATCTGCGGGCGCGATTATGAGTTCGGATTTCGTGGTGCTCTCGCCAGAACTGAACATGCAGCAAGCTATAGATGAATTGCGCAGAATGACCACAGATCGGGAAACTTTATACCTGATTTATATTGTCGATGAACTAATGAAACTATTGGGGGTTATTTCTTTAAGGGAAATTATTCAAAACCCGCCTGAACAAAAAATTAAAAATGTGATGTGCACCGATTTGGTCACAGGTTTGGTGACTGAAGATCAGGAAAGTATCGCGCAAAAACTCAGCCATTATGATTTTTTGGCCTTACCGATTGTAGATGATGCACAGCATTTACTGGGGATTGTCACCTATGATGATGCGATGGACGTGGTACAGGCAGAAACTACAGAAGACTTTTTAAAATCCAGTGCGGTAGCGTCTTCACCTGGCATGAGTATAAAAACTGCGCCAATTTTATTTTTATATCGCAAACGTGTGTTTTGGTTGGTGATTTTGGTATTTGGCAGTTTATTGTCTGGAATTGGCATTGCGCATTATGAAGACATTATTGCAGCACATATTGTACTGGTTTTTTTCTTGCCGCTTTTGGTCGGTAGTGGTGGTAATGCGGGTTCTCAGTCTGCGACCTTAATGGTACGGGCACTGGCTACAGGTGATGTGCAATTTAAAGATTGGCTGCATTTACTCGGACGTGAAAGTTTGGTGGCGCTATGTTTGGGTGGAACTATGGCTTTTGCGGTTTCAATTTTAGGCTATTACCGTGGCGATATGATGGTGTCTGTGGTATTGGCACTGAGTATGCTGGGCATTGTGCTGATGGGCTGTTTAATTGGCATGAGTTTGCCTTTTATTTTGCATCGCCTGAAACTAGACCCTGCCAGTGCCTCTGCGCCTTTGGTAACCTCGATTTGTGATGCAACGGGCGTGGTGGTGTACTTATTTATTGCTTCACAGTTGTTACTTTAAACACTGTCTGTGATGATGACTTATTCAAGACCTCATCTTAAACTTTTTGCATTGATCAAAATTATGTTTATAAAATCATAACAGACCTGAGTAAAAAAATGCTTTATTCTCAAGTAGATTGCATTTACCCAACGATACGTTTTCTATGCCAGAACCTGCATCTTCAAAAAAACTTAGCCAGCAAGAGGTGATTCGCTTAGAGCGCGATTTAGCCAAGTTTGCCAATATGATGGATTCTGTGGTGCGTATTCCATTTACCAAGCAGGGCGTGGGAGCAGATGCCGCATTAGGCACTGTACCTGTCGCGGGGGATGTCGCAGGTTTTGCACTGACCTGTTATGCGATTTATAAAGCCAAACAAATTGGTGTACCACAAACCAAACTCACTCCCGTGATTAAACTTGCTGTGATGGATGCAGTAGTTGGTTTTGTGCCAATTGTCGGCACAGTATTTGATGTATTTATTCGTCCAAGCCGTAAAGCTTTAGATGTAGTGCATACGCATATCCGTGAAGAATATCAGATTCACAGTGAGCATCATGTGGTACATCCTTTTTTACATGAGCGATTGGAACGTAAACAGCAGCAGTCAGCATTTTGGCGTAATCCTGTAGTGGCATGGCTGTGGCTACATTTGCCTGATTTGCTTGGTGTGATTTTTCTTATTTTCTTTATTTGGGCAGCATGGCTCGGTGCAAGTTGGTTGTGGCACTGGTCACAAAGTTTTGCTGTTTAAATGAACCTGTTTAAAGTACAAAACCATCTGGCAGATCTAATTTACAGACATGAAAAAAGCTTCCCTGAGGAAGCTTTTTGGTGTCGCTGTTACAATATCTTGCTAGCAGTATTAAGGTAAATTTAATTGCTGTAAAGCTGCAACACGTTGTTCAATGCTTGGGTGAGTTTGGAATAACGCTGCCAAGCTAAAACCTTCTTCTTTACCTGCAGAAATCGCAAAAGCTTTCATTTCTTTTGGCATTGCATCAGGCATTTCAGATTCTGCCTGTAAACGTAATAATGCAGAAATCATGGCTTGCTTACCTGCCAAACGTGCACCTGCTTCATCGGCACGGTATTCACGTTGACGCGAGAACCACATCACGATTGAAGAGGCCAAAATACCAAATACGATATCCAGTACAATGGTAATTGCAAAATAAGCCAAGCCAGGTGCTTCGCCGTCTTCACGACCAAATACGTTACGGTCAATGAAGTCACCTGCAACACGGGCAAAGAACATGACGAATGCGTTGACCACACCTTGAATCAGTGCCAAGGTCACCATGTCGCCATTGGCAACGTGACCAATTTCGTGTGCCAAAACTGCTCGTAATTCATCTTTGTTCATACGCTCAAGCAGCCCTGTAGATACAGCCACTAAAGCATCGTTTTTATTCCAACCTGTTGCAAAAGCATTCGATTGGTAAGAAGGGAAAATACCCACTTCTGGCATTTTGATACCAGCACGTTGCGACAACTGCGCAACTTCATTTAATAACCACGCTTCAGCTTGGTTACGAGGTGCATTCGGGTCAATTAATTCAGTCCCAGTTGTTTTTTTCGCCATCCATTTAGACATGAATAGTGAAATTAAAGAGCCAACCATACCAAAGACAAAACAGATGACCAACAGGTTGCCTAGGTTTAAGCCACCCGCGCCATGGTAACTACCGACACCGAAGAGTGACAAAATTATGCCAGCTACAACCAGTACCGCGAGGTTGGTTAGCAAGAACAAACCAATCCGCATCATTGAGTAAATCCTCTTATATTAAAAATGTAATCTGATTTATTAATAAACCATGCCGTAAATATGCGGTGTATGTATTAAAAATTCAAGAAAAAATAATAAAACTGTACTAAAAATATTTTGCGCTGATACTGCAATTGGCATTTCAAAAAGGCTTGCGTTGCCGCAAGCTCAAATGAAGTGCTGCAGCTTTTATTCTGAAATAAAAATACGTGCCGAAGCCGTGGCATTCCCTGTCGCGTATGAACCTGCAGGTGCATCGGTAAAGCGACCATCGGCGGCCATAATAATTTGACGTTGTGGGCGTTTGTTTGCCGCCACTTGATGACTACTGGCAGAGTAACTCTCTGACTGCGCAATCACTTGAGCATTTTGACTCTGAGTATTGCTATTGTTATTTGCCGTAATCGCATTGTTATTAGCACTTGCACTAACACCGTTGGCATACAGGTTGCTATAACGACTGGTCACACGACGTACATAGTCCTGAGTTTCACGAAAAGGTGGTACACCGCCGTATTTTGCAACATTGCCTTCGCCCGCGTTATAACCCGCCAAAGCTAAAGTGGTGTTGCCATTAAAGCGTTTGAGTAACCAAGCCAAGTATTTTGCACCCGCCATAATGTTTTCATGCGGGTCATAAGCGTTGCTGACATTAAAACGTCGTGCTGTCGCAGGCATGAGCTGCATTAGACCTTGTGCACCGACAGGCGAGCGGGCGTTGACATTAAAACCTGATTCGGTATGCATCACTGCTTTAATTAGACCTTCTGAAACACCGTGTTGTTGTGCTGCTTGCTGAATAATATGGTCAAAGGCGTTTTTATTGCGGCTATAACTTGGCAATACCGACGCTTCGGAATTGCCCCAGTTGCGATAACTGTGAATATTGCTGTCTGGATAATAGGTGACTTTTACTTTTGTCAGTGAACGATCTGCACTTTTGCGGTTAGTCAGCAAGGTACTGCCATTGCTGTCCTTATACATATAAATTTGACCTGCGTGCGTTGTCGTTGCCAAAGGCATGATGCTGGCAGTCCCCAAAATATACAGTAAAAAGGCATTAATTTTATTGTTCATGCTGTGAATACACTAAAAGCTGTCCCCAAACAGTTAATAGGAGTTTAACAAAAATCTCACAGATGAAAAGGCTTTGTACAAATTCATTTACAGTAGTGTCGAAAAAAATCAAGCTTAATTGCTGACAGAGTAATCAAAAAAAATATTTATTTTTTTTAATTGGATCAGCTTGACACACTTAAGTATATGATTTTAAATTAAAATAAAATCGATCAAAAAGTGATCAATTTAAAGAGAAGCCTTAGAATAACGGCAAGAGGCGTTGTCAAGTTGTTTTAAATCCACAAAGTTATCCACAGCTTTTGTGGAAAACTGTGGAAAAGTCCAAAAGATAAGCATCTTGGCGAAAAAGTGAACCTGAGGGTTCAAACTTGCCACAGAAAAAAACGATCTGCGCAGATAGAAATAAAGTGTGTAAACAGAAATGAACGCGCAGTCAGAAATTAAGTTCTTTGACGAAAAGGAAGATTGCGATGAAATTACATTCTTTTGATGCGGGATTGGTCTGAATCGGCTAAAATTGCGCGGTAATTTTTTTCATGGGTTAATCGCGTCTATGTTCTCACCAGTTGAGTCCGATCAAGGCTTTAATTTCAAACCAGAACTTCCAACCAGCTCTGCGTATTATCGTTTGTTGAAAAAGCTGCGTCGTCAAGTCGGGCATGCGATTCGTGACTTCAACATGATTGAAGATGGCGATAAAGTCATGGTGTGTATTTCTGGTGGTAAAGACAGTTATACCTTGTTGGACATTATGTTGCAGTTCAAGCGCATCGCACCCATCAATTTTGATGTGGTGGCTGTGAACTTAGACCAAAAGCAACCAGGCTTCCCTGAAGATGTATTGCCGCGTTATTTAGAAGAAAATAACATCCCATATTACATATTAGAAAAAGACACCTATAGCATCACCAAGCGTTTAACGCCTGAAGGTAAAACTTACTGTGCAGTGTGTTCGCGTTTGCGTCGTGGTTCTTTGTATGGCTTTGCGCAGGAAATAGGGGCAACCAAAGTGGCGCTTGGGCATCACCGTGATGATATTTTGGCGACTTTTTTCTTAAACTTGTTCCATGGCGGTAGCTTAAAAGCCATGCCACCGAAGTTGTTGTCATCAGACAAGAAAAATATGCTGATTCGTCCACTGGCTTATGTGGAAGAAAAAGACATCATTAAATATGCAGAAATGCGTAAATTCCCAATTATTCCGTGTAACTTGTGTGGTTCACAGGAAAACTTACAGCGTGCCATTATTAACGACATGTTACGTGAGTGGGATAAAGCACATCCTAAGCGTTTGCACAGTATTTTTGGCGCATTACAGAATGTATCGCCATCGCAGTTGGCAGACCGTGAATTATTCGACTTTGAAGCGTTAGACAGCCAGCGCGTATTTGATTTTGCCGATCAGGCCGAACAAAACGCAGCAGAGCAAAACAAACGCATCAATATGGTCAATTTAGGCTACGCTGCAGACTAAGCGATAACAGCCTGTCAATCCCTTTAAAATGTAATCAACACCAAGCCAGAGCTTGGTGTTTTTTTATGAATTTGATTTATTTGAGAAAGTCGTCATTTCGACTAAAAATACAAAAACTGAACGTCCCGTACAAAATTTCTTAGCCTTTCACGAAAGGTTCATGCTATAACAATCAGCAAGCAAAACAGCTTAATAATGATGGTGTCTGGATAGACAACACACATGCACAAATATATTGAGGAAAAATCATGCCTGCTTTTTTAACTGATGATTGGTTTGCAACTGTAGAAAATCTAACGGCTCAAGCTGGTGATTTAAACCTACCTCCAGCACTTGCAAATCTGGCAATTAACTTAGTGGTGACTGATGCTGCAGGCAACACAGAATTGTCTTTAGATGGCGGTAAAATCCAAAAAGGTTTGGCGGACAACGCAAAAACAACATTAAATATGGATGCGGAAACTTTACGTAAAGTATTCCTAGAGTTTGACATGGCGGCTGCTATGCAAGCCTTTATGACAGGTAAAATCAAAGTACAGGGCGATATGTCACAATTAATGGCATTACAAACTGCAAAACCAAGCCAAGAACAAAAAGACTTATTTAAGAAGATTCTTGAGCAATCTGCTTAATTCAAGCGATTTACGCTGTAGCAGGCGAATTTCCCGCTATAGTACAAAAAAGCCTAGCTGAAGTATCAACTAGGCTTTTTTATGCACTGCAGCTTTAACAGCGCATTATTCATGTTTGAATTGCAGCTGATATACACTGCAACTCAATCACGCGAGGTAAATTTTAGATATTCACCAATTGCGGTGTGGTCTTAATATGCTCAAGGTAGGCGCGAATACGAGTCACATATTGCACTGCTTGACGATAACGACCGTTGCTCGCTTTGTTACGGTCTAAATACGCATATAGGTTAACCCAATTGTTCGGGTTTTTGCCTTGTGAGCGAATACGCTTCTGAATTTGACTGACTGCACCAGGACCCATGTTATAAGCGACTAGGGCATACCAGTTACGATCAGGAAATGGAATATGCTCATAACGGCTCAGCATTTGGTCATAATACTTAGCACCACCCTGAATACTTTGTGCAGGATCGGTACGGTTGCTTACGCCCATCGCTTTGGCTGTATTATTGGTCAGCATCATAATACCGCGCACACCTGTTGGCGAAACCGAGTTGGGTTTGAGGTAAGATTCCTGATAACCAATTGCCGCCAAAAGATGCCAGTCTAAATCGTACTGCGTGGCAGTCTTTTTAAAGTTGGCCTTATATAAAGGTAAACGATTACGCAAATCCCGCTGGATCACATCCCACGATTCTTGTTTGACCACATTACGATTATAAAATGAAGCCAATTGGGTAATTGAGCCGTTTTGCTTGCCACGACAAACAAAGTTGCTTGCGGTTTGGCTAAGTGGATCATCTGCGTGTTTAAACACCCAGTTCAGCTCACTATTTAAACCATTACGCTTTAAAGTATTTAAATCGCCACAACTGGCAGAAAATGCCGTGAGTTGCTGCTTTTCGATGCTTTGGATACTCGACGTGGTCATGGCAAAGTTCGCTTTACCAGAAGACACCCATTTTAAAGCGGTCGCATTGTCGCTTACCGTTTTAAATTCGAGTTTCACATTCATGCTGTCGGCATAGTTACGCACAAGGTCATAACCAAAGCCATGTAAATGTTGTCCATCTTTAAACACTGTGGTTGGATTTTCCACAGACACAACGGTCAATTTGTTCTGATTGACGACGCTGTCAAATTGATGAACGGCTTTGCCTGCGTTAATACTGTGGAATGGGAGAAGAACAGTACTGAAAGCGAGGACTTTGAATGGGAGGCGATTAAAAAATGAGTGAAGGCTAAGCCTAGACCCAGACGTTGAACTACTGTGCATGTTGGCTCCGCTACAAGTAATTTATGCCCTAAAAAGCAAAGGCAACACACCTTAAACTTTTTCAAGTTTGATAAATTCAATAAGGGTTGGGCAGTCATGACGTCATTCAAAATGACTTGGGATTAAAGGGAAAATGTGTAAAATTTATACACAGGTTAAAAAGTGATCAAAACTAAAAGATGTGCGAATAATAAAGATGAAAATTTTGGATGTCAAATTTTGTACATAAATTTTTTGAAAAATGTAACATAAGATATTCATTTCATTGAGAAATAAATTTTATAAATTTTTATTGTGTATAAAAATGCAATAAAATATAGGATTGATGTTAACCAAATGTAAAAAACCGGCTGCAAAAACACCATGAAATCTAACTTAATTACACGTTCTGGACACGATAAACTCGTGGCAGAGTTACAGCATTTGTGGCATGAAGAACGCCCTGAAATCACCAAAAAAGTAAACTGGGCGGCAAGTCTCGGCGATCGCTCTGAAAACGCAGATTACCAATATAACAAACAGCTTTTGCGTAAAATTGACCGTCGGGTACGTTATTTGGGCAAGCGTTTAGAAGAGCTGCGTATTGTCGATTTTGCACCGGAACAAGAGGGTAAAGTTTATTTTGGCGCATGGGTCGAAATTGAAAATGAACAAGGCGAGCAAAAGACCTTGAGAATTGTGGGTGAGGATGAAATTTATGATCATCATCCACAACATATTTCGATTGATTCACCTATGGCTCGAGCTTTGTTGTCTAAACAGGTGGATGATGAGGTGGAAGTGCAGACGCCGTTAGGCAAAAAGAGCTGGTTTATTAATTCGATACGCTATGAAAAGCCTGAAATTGCAGAAAATGACTGATTTTTGATTTTATTTTGAACATTTGGATCATAATTTTTAGAAAATATTTGCCAAGCTGAATTTTTCTTTATATGATAGCCGCCATTGGAAGCGTGGCAGAGCGGTTTAATGCACCGGTCTTGAAAACCGACGAGGGTGTGAGTCCTCCGTGAGTTCGAATCTCACCGCTTCCGCCAAATATCAATGACTTAGCCCTGACATACTCAGGGCTTTGTTGTATTTGGGGTTTATGCAAGGTAAGCCTGTAGTAAGCATAATAAAAACTTGGTTTGAGTTTAAATTATTGTTCAAGACTAAATACAATCTCAAATTGGATACCATCCCAAATAGTTAATTCACCGATCCAATTGGTTTTTGCATTAAATCTTTTAGGGTATTGGCTGCCATCTTTGCCATCTAAAATATTTTGAAAATCCGAGCTTTTATCGAGCATAGCTATAATAGGTCTAATTTTTAATTTTTCTTCTAATGCAAGATCAAGGTTTTTCTTAAATTCATTACGTCCATTACCAGACCATCTATCAATACGGTCACGATAAACCTGTTTTCTTTCAGTTGGATGTTTAGATAATAAAGGTTTATGACCCCATAAACTAACAATTAGCTCATTATTAGAGCTAATTGAAGATACTGACCAGTTCGGATTTTTAAGATCAGCATCAAATTTTTTAAACTCAGAAACGATACCCACAATAATACTCATATTCAAATTAATCCTTATTTAAGATATGCTGAACGGCATAAATTACAAGTATTTAAGGTTAATAAATGTCTGATACTCCGACTGTTTGGGGTGTACACATGGGCGTACATGTTGGAACTGAGCCAGTTGAAAAAAATTACATTGGAATTGGCTGGTCAGAGTTAGGTGATTTAAGTCAGATTGATGCTGATAGGGAAGCCTTTAAATTTGCTTTGCAAGCAAAGCAACCTGATTCTTCAATGCCTTCTATCCGAACTCAGGTAGCCACAATTTACAGATTTATGCATGTGGTAAAAACAGGAGATTATGTGGTATACCCATGCAAATCGGATAGATTGGTCTATATTGGTATTATTAGTGGAGATTATGAGAGAGCTAATTCTGAAGACGAAGATGCTTATTTAAATCGTCGTCCTGTAACATGGCTAACACCTAATGGAGTCCCACGTAACAATTTTTCTCAAGTAGCGTTATATGAAATTGGTGCTTACATTACGTTGTTTGAAATTAAGAAAACAGCAGGTGATTTTTTAAATGCTGTAGGTATTGAATACCAAGCTACAATAAATAAAGACCCAATAGTTGAGTTACAAGAGCAAGAATTAGAACAAGAAGAAATACCCGATGATGAAACAGTAACTAAAGTAATTAATGAAACAGCAAAATATTCAACTGAAGATTTTATTATTCGCAGATTACATCAACATTTAAACGGTTATCAGTTTGAAGAATTTGTCGCTCATTTGCTTGAATGCATGGGGTATGTTGCTAGGGTTACTCAGAGGTCGGGTGATGGCGGTGTTGATGTTATTGCTCACAAGGATACACTTGGCTTCGAACCCCCTATTATTAAGGTTCAATGTAAAAAAACTTTAACATCTAATGGCTTACCTGAAATAAATCAACTTTTAGGTACTCTTGAAGATGGCGAATATGCTTTATTTGTTAATCTTGGAAGTTATAGTAATCAAGCAAAGAGTAAAGCTACGAATAAATCACGGTTAAGACTTATTGATGGTAAAGAGATTGTAGAGCTAATTTATCGTTATTATGAAGATTTTAAACCACAATATAGAGCTTTAATCCCTTTAAAGCAGGTTTTTATTCCTGATATTGGTGACTAATTCCTAGTATCGTCAGGATTTGTTGCCTAAACATTCAGAAGCCGAATTTTCCGAAATCCATTCAAATTTAAGTAACAACTCGGATATGTGGTCTGTCTAAGTCCGTAAATTTATTTAATGTAGTCATACGTACATGAATCTTAAAAGAAAATTCTACTTTTAGATTATTTTATTTTAGGGGGATTACGATCTTCCAATAATTTGATGCAATTTAGCTAAAACTTCCTTTTAACAAAAAACCAGTGAATTTTACAATTCACTGGTTTTTGAAATGACATTATGTAGAGCGCATGGGCCGATGTACTACCCAAGCGGCATAAAGCAATTAATTAATCGAATCATCCAAGTTTGGAGCTAACCAACGCTTCGCTTCATCTAAACTCCAGCCTTTACGCTGTGCGTAATCTTCAAGCTGATCTAACGAGATTTTACCTGCGTTAAAGTACTCAGAAGCAGGGTTGGCATAGTAGAAGCCGCTGACAGATGAAGGCGGCCACATCGCAAAGCTGCTGGTCAGCTGTGTGCCAATCTTTTCAGTTGAACCTAACCAGTTAAACAGTGTCGCTTTTTCAGAGTGTTCAGGGCAAGCAGGGTAGCCTGGTGCAGGACGAATCCCCACATATTTCTCTTTAATTAGCTCTTCATTGCTTAGTTGCTCATTCGGTTGATAGCCCCAGAATTCTTTACGAATACGCTCATGCAAATGCTCTGCAAACGCTTCTGCAAAACGGTCACCCAAAGACTGCACCAAAATGGCAGAATAATCATCCCCTTTGGCTTTAAACTCATTGGCCATTTCTTCCGCACCAAAAATCGACACGGTAAAGCCGCCCAAGTAATCTTGCCCTTGCTCTGTAGTTGCGACAAAGTCTGCCAAAGACAAGTTTGGTTTACCTGTGACTTTGTCTGACTGTTGACGAATATGATGGAAGGTATGCGTTACTTGATTACGTGCTGCATCATATACTTGTACTGAATCTGCCGCAGAACGGTTGGCAGGGTAAATCCCAAAGACTGCACGTGCATCAAAGCGATTATTTGCAATAATATCTTTGAGCATGGCTTGCGCTTGGTTATATAAGTCGGTTGCAGCTTCGCCCACCACTTCATCTTCCAGAATTTTCGGGAATTTGCCCGCCAAACTCCAAGAAATAAAGAATGGTGTCCAGTCAAAGTATGGCAACAAGGTTTCAAGCGGGTAATTGGTCAGCACTTGTGTACCAATTAATTTTGGTACTGCAGGCGTGTAGTTGTCCCAATCAATTTTTAAACCATTGTCGATGGCTTCTGCATACGACAATTTCGCAGCTTTTGGTTGCTTATTGGCAATACGTTCACGAATTTTAGCGTATTCCGCACGATGCTCTGCAACAAAAGCAGGTTTCATTTCAGGGGAGAGTAAGGTTGTCGCAACACCAACGGCACGCGAAGCATCGGCAACATAAATCACTGCATCATTTGAGAACTGTGGATCAATTTTAACTGCAGTATGTGCTTTAGATGTGGTTGCGCCACCAATCAACAATGGAATGTTAAAGCCTTTACGCTGCATTTCTTTGGCAACAAAAACCATTTCATCTAAAGATGGGGTAATCAGACCAGACAAGCCAATGATATCGACTTTTTCGTCAATGGCAGTTTGCAGGATTTTTTCTGCAGGTACCATCACACCGAGATCGACAATATCGTATCCATTACAGCCCAAGACTACGCCCACAATATTTTTACCAATGTCGTGAACGTCGCCTTTTACCGTTGCCATCAAGACTTTACCTTTAGACTGACCTTCGGTTTTTTCAGCTTCGATGTACGGGTTGAGCCATGCAACGGCTTGTTTCATCACACGGGCAGATTTCACCACTTGTGGCAGGAACATTTTACCTGCACCAAACAAGTCACCGACCACGTTCATGCCATCCATCAACGGGCCTTCAATCACATCTAATGGACGTTTGGCTTTCAGGCGCGCTTCTTCGGTGTCTTCATTAATAAAGGTGGTGATGCCTTTAACTAAAGCGTACTCAAGACGTTTTTCGACAGATTCACTACGCCATTCTAAGTTTTCTTCGGCTTTTTGTGCGCCTGATTGACCACGATATTTTTCTGCCACTTCTAGCAGTTTTTCTGTGGCATCCTGACCGCTTTCACCTTGGTTCTGGTTCAGAATAACGGCTTCAACTGCTTCTTTCAGTTCTTTCGGGATGTCATCGTAAATTGCCAACTGACCTGCGTTGACAATCCCCATGGTCATGCCTTGCTGAATAGCGTGATATAGGAATACCGCGTGAATGGCTTCACGTACAGGTTCGTTACCACGGAATGAGAAAGATACGTTCGATACACCGCCTGAAATCATGGCATGCGGCAGGTTTTGTTTAATCCAGCCTGTGGCTTCAATAAAATCGACTGCGTAGTTGTTGTGTTCTTCAATACCTGTCGCAACTGCAAACACGTTCGGGTCAAAAATAATGTCTTCGGCAGGGAAGCCAACATCATTGACCAAAACGTCATAAGAGCGTTTACAAATTTCGCGCTTACGTGCCACAGTATCGGCTTGTCCGACTTCGTCAAAGGCCATAACAATGACAGCTGCGCCGTATTGGCGGCAGAGGCGGGCTTTTTCGACAAACTCGTCATAACCTTCTTTTAAGGAAATAGAGTTGACAATGGCTTTACCTTGTACGCATTTCAAGCCTGCTTCAATGATTTCCCATTTAGAGGAGTCAATCATGATAGGTACGCGAGAAATATCAGGCTCAGATGCCACCAAGTTCAGGAAGTGCACCATCGCACCTTCTGAATCGAGCATGCCTTCATCCATGTTGATGTCGATGATTTGCGCACCGCTTTCTACCTGTTGACGAGCAACATCTAAGGCTTCGGCAAAGTTTTCTTCACGAATTAAACGCAGGAATTTTTTAGAACCTGTGACGTTGGTACGTTCGCCCACGTTTACAAATAAAGAGTCATCATAAATGTTAAATGGTTCTAAACCACTTAAACGGCATGCAGGTTTAATCTCTGGAATTTTACGCGGTGGAATGTCTTTTACCGCATTGTAAATCGCGCGGATATGATCAGGCGTTGTACCACAGCAACCGCCTGTAATATTGATCAAGCCGCTTTCAGCAAATTCTTTGAGGAAAGCTGCGGTTTCTTCAGGCGTTTCATCATAACCACCAAATGCGTTGGGTAAGCCCGCGTTCGGGTGTGCAGAAACAAACACATCGGCAACGTCTGAAACGGTTTTAACGTGTGGACGCATGGCATCTGCGCCCAAAGCACAGTTAAAACCAATTGAAAGTAAATCGCCATGACGTACCGAGTTCCAGAAAGCTTCTGCAGTTTGACCCGTTAAGGTACGTCCTGAAGCATCGGTAATGGTACCTGAAATCATCAACGGCAATTCACGCCCGAGCTGTTTAAACACTTCTTTGACCGCAAAAATCGCAGCTTTACAGTTTAAGGTGTCAAATACAGTTTCAATGAGCAGGATATCTGCACCACCTTCAATTAAGGCATGCGCAGCTTCAATATAGTTTTCTTTGAGTGCATCAAAGCTAATGTTACGAAATGCAGGGTCGTTTACATTTGGTGAAATTGAACAGGTACGCGATGTTGGCCCAAGTACACCTGCCACAAAACGTGGTTTGTCTGGTGTTGAATATTTTTCACAGGCAGCTTTGGCTAAACGCGCTGCTTCGCGGTTAATTTCTGGAACCAAATCTTCCATGTGATAGTCAGACATAGAAACGCGTGTGCCGTTAAAGCTGTTGGTTTCAATAATGTCTGCACCCGCATCTAAGTAGGCTTCGTGAATACCCTGAATAATGTGCGGTTGGGTCAGTACCAATAAATCATTGTTGCCTTTGAGGTCATGTGCCCAATCTGCAAAACGCTCACCACGATAATCGGCTTCTTCCAATTGATGGCGTTGAATCATAGTACCCATAGCACCATCGATAATTAAAATTCTTTGGGCAAGAAGCGCTTTCAGGGTGGTAAGCGTGGACATAAAAAACCCTTTATGACTGAATCCGAAATGAGCGCTATTTTAGCAGAGTTCGCACGGCTTTCGTGCACTTGAAGCGACCAGAGAGAGTGGAAGTCGTAAAAATAGTGCATAAAGCAGTATTTTTAGGATTTTGCTGTAGCTTTTGAACCTAAATAAAAGTTGTGATGAGGAACATTCTAATTTTGATTTTACTTTGATGCGTCATCGCTTTGTCATATTGCTCAGGCAAAATTGGCTCACGGTAAATTTTGTCTGAAATTTTAGGCAAATATGACAAAGGTGTAACAATCTAAATTTGAGAGAATGGCATAAGAAAAGTAGGTTTATTTATTCTAAGTGTTTAAATTTAAATGTTAATTTTAATTTTATGCACAAAAAAAACAGCTTAAAGTGTGAAAATAAAGTATGAAAGTTGCTTTATATAGCAGCTCTTTGTCATATAATTGTCACAATTTAATTGAACAATAAGGGGATTTTAAATCCTCTTTTCTGCTTGCATGAATTCTAATCCAACTCCTGTAGATTCAGCACACAAGTCGACCACTAAATCGACCAATGTTCATGTGCCTACACCGAAATTTTTTATGCCGGTGTTTTTAACGATCATCGTTTCTACCCTTATTTATATTGGTTTCCAATTGTCTGCGGACTTATCCCACGTGCCTGCGCTAAGCATGTACTCGGTGATTTTATTGGCGACCGCTTTATTCATTGCCTTAGGCTTTGAATTTGTGAATGGTTTCCACGACACAGCTAACGCAGTGGCAACGGTTATTTATACCAATGCCCTGTCTGCACCTGTGGCAGTAATGTGGGCGGGTTTCTGTAACTTCCTTGGGGTGATGGTCGCCAGTGGCGCAGTTGCCTACGGTATTATTGCCTTACTTCCAGTCGAATTGATTATGAATGTCGGTTCAGGCGCAGGCTTTGCCATGGTTTTTGCCATGTTGATTGCCGCGATTGTCTGGAACTTAGGAACGTGGTTTTTCGGTATTCCTGCTTCAAGTTCGCACACTTTAATCGGTTCGATTTTAGGTGTGGGGATTATGAACTACTTGCTGAACTCAGGTGCGGGTGCAAGTGGCGTAGACATGGAACAAGTCATGAAAGTGGGCAAGGCTTTATTGTTCTCGCCACTGATTGGTTTTGCCTTTGCTGCGATTTTGTTCTTCTTGGTGAAAAAAATCTTCAAGAAACAAATTGAGTTGTTCCAGCCACCTGAAGGCAATAAGCCACCACCACCACTGATTCGTGCCATTCTAATTTTTACTTGTACTGGGGTAAGTTTTGCGCATGGTTCAAACGATGGTCAAAAGGGCATGGGTTTAATCATGTTGATTTTGATCGGGATTGTGCCGTTGGCGTACTCGTTAAATAAAGAGTTAGACCAAAACCACATTCAATCGTTCCAACAGCTTTCAACGCAAACAGCTGATGTGATTTATGCACAACATGTCGATATGCCAGATGAAAAAGCACGTCAGGTCATCACTAGCTATATTCAGACCAAAGAAATTACCCCTGAAGTCGTGCCTGCTTTGGCAAGCTTAACTGACCATTTGGGTGAGCGTGTGGGTCAATATGGCAACTTGAAAGATGTGCCTGAAGCTGAAGTAGCAGAAATGCGTAATGATATGTATTTAAGCACGACTTCATTCAAGCGTTTAGACAAAGCCAATGCCTTGCCTGAAATGTCGGAAGAACAGAAAAAAGTGGTTAAAAGCTACCGCAGCCATTTAGATTCATTCTTACAATACATTCCAACTTGGGTCAAAGTTGCCGTTGCCTTAGCACTAGGCTTGGGTACGATGGTCGGCTGGAAACGTATTGTGGTGACTGTTGGTGAACGTATCGGTAAGCAGCACATGACTTATGGTCAAGGTATGTCTGCCGAGCTTGTGGCAATGTCAACTATTGCTGCTGCAGATGGTTTGGGGATGCCAGTTTCAACTACACACGTACTGAACAGTGCGGTGGCAGGTACCATGGTGGCAAATAAATCGGGTCTGAATTTCCAAATGGTGCGTACAATTCTTTCGGCTTGGATTTTCACTTTACCTGCGACAATTTGTTTATCGGGTAGCTTGTTCTGGTTGTTCTTAAAAGTGTTTTAATCCATTCTCAACTTTTTTGAGTGGTTGAAAAAAGCGCTGTGATGATACAGCGCTTTTTTTATACCTGCAGATCAGTCTAGAGAAATATTTGCAGGCAAGTTTTTGAATAGATAGATTAGCGGTTTACATTACTTTTTAAATTTTTGGATGACTTTGTCCAGCGGTAATTTATCTGCAGCAAAGCCATAGAGCGCAGCGAAAGGTAGGGCCGTTCGTGCCAAATACGCCACGCGCCACAATCCACCATGGTTCGCACCTTCCATCATCAATTCGAGCGGATGCTCAAGTTTCACTTCAGGATTGGCTGCCGAGTTTGGATTGCGTAAGTCATGAATCCACAATGCCGCCATAATCGCATTGGTGGTTTCAGGGCTAAATGCTTCAACATCAAACAAACTTGCGCCACTAAATGCTGCTTTGAGTAATGGATTTTTGGTCACAGAGTGTGTGGTGGTCGAAGGTGCAATATTGATGCTGACATGCTGTCCTTGATGACGCGCTAAAATTGCACGCCATTGCTGGATGCGTTTTGCTAAAGCATAGTTTGGCCCTTGTTCAACCACCAAACAGTCGGCAATACCATAATGTTGACCATTGTCTGAAGCAATTAAATTATGCAGATTCTTTTGGAAGAAATGACTGCGTGAAATGGTTTCAATACTTTTGGTGAGTAGCTTTTGCCCTTGTGAACGCTGCTGAAACTTCTCTGCCGATGCGCTAATCACTTCTTCAGGAACGGCATAAACATCGGTTGGGGTACACATAAACATAAGGCTGCTATCAGCTTTGTGTTCGCTGACATATTGCATAATGGCATCCATCGCCATCGCAACACGCACGTGTTTTTCACCATCTAAATAGGCAATGGCTGCTAAATCTAGCGTTTCAGGTTTTTGAGCTAACCATTGTGCAATTTCTGGGGTTTGTGTCAGTAGATTTGCACCCAACTGTTCTGTTAAAATATCAAGTGGGGTATCTGCCGCGAGTTGTGTTGTACTGGGTGCATATAAGGTGGCATTGCCTTGTTGCACAGTGCTTAAAATTTTATTCCACACACGGCTATTTGGTAAATCGACTGCAATAATATTGGCTTTCCATTTGGCTAACCATGTGAGTGGCCCTGCTTCTGAAGCTGCACCAAATAGCACCATGTTACGGTCAGACAAATCAAACCATTCAGGATGCGCCATTGCAGCATTTAACGCTTCGGCATGACTTGGTTCAATAATGCCTGCTGCTAGCCAAATTGCAATTTGATCTAGTAGAGCTTGACCTTGTAACTTTTGCCCACGATACGGCACATACCATTCGGGTGCTGCTTGGCTGCTGCCTTGTAATTTAAAGGTATGTAAAGTTTCAGTAGGCAAGAGCATGACATCTTTCAGCACATATTTTTGCTCATGACGATAAAACTCAAAACTTTGATGAGCTTTTCTTAAACCATCTTCTGCAATTTGAATTGCGTTAGCTTGTTCACGAATACCATTGGTCACGAGGGCTTTAAAGTATTTTGGATAGTGTTTACGCCAGTTTTTTTCTGCCAAAGCATCGACTGAGCTTTGATGATCGACTGTGGCTAAGGCTTCGGCAATAATTTGTTTGCCCGTGCTTGAGGTGCTGGGTTTATGATTTTCTGGATGAATTGGAAACTGTAAGCCATCGTAAGAAGTGGACATGCAAAAACTCGCAAACTAAATTGAAATTAATATACAGATGTATACATTATCTATGCCAAGTTGCGATATGGGGTAGCAAAAACTACCAAAATTGAGTGAAATTTGAATAAAAAAACCTTCACGAAGTGTAAAGGTTTTTAATGTGAATGAAATGTTGTTGAGATTTAAAGGTTAGTGTTTAAATGTCTAGGTTCGAATCATAAATGAGTCTGATGCTGTATCAACAATGTTTTATTCACTCAGACCAACAGCTTAACAACGTCCTTTTTTCGCCTGACCTGGAGGACAAAAATCACCATCACCATGTGGATGTTGGTGTGGATAATAGCCTTTCGGGTAGATCGTGCGGTCAGGATCAATCACCACACTGCCTTCAGGGGTATGTACGGCACAGGCGCTTAATCCTAGACTGAGTAACAGGGCGCTTAGAAGTGCAAACTTTTTCATGGCTGACTCCTGATTGCTTGATAGTTTTAGTCTTTATATTCTTAGTATAAGTGCTTGTCGAGTAACTGCATGTTATTTGTTGTGTGCTTTATGCTGTATTGGATCATTCAGATGCTTTCATCAATCAAAAATACTTATCAGCAGTTCATAAAATGACGATTGAAAGTCGTTTTTCCCAATGAGAGAGGCTGAAGATGAGAGGCAATAAATGATGGTGTTAAGCGGATTTATGAAAGCAGTCTATTGACGGATTTGAAAATTCTTTAAAGTAGCAACGACTCAGTGGTAGATGTACCGAGTCGTTATAGTTTCAAAAGTTAAAACGGCAGTTGCGCCAGTTTATTCAGGAAGTGAGGCAAGATGCGTGGTTCAATTAAAATAGTCACAATCACACCATAGGCCGCACCCCATAAATGCGCACTGTGATTAATATTGGAATTGCCGCGTTTACCCGACCAAATGCTATACGCTACATACAGTATTGCAAAAATAATGGCAGGCACTGGAATAAAGAACACGAAAATCAACTTCCATGGCTCAAACAAAATATAGGCAAACAACACCGCAGATACAGCACCAGATGCGCCTAAGCTGGCCCAACGATGGTCATTTTTATGCTTTAAATAACTTGGAATAATCGCGGCGATTAAACCACCCAAATAGAATAAAACAAAGCCTAAATCATAGACGTATTGGCGATAAAAACTTTCAATAATGCTGCCAAAGAAAAACAGGGTAATCATATTGAACAGCAAATGCGCACCATCGGCATGCACAAAACCATGGGTAATGAAGCGGTCATATTGACCACGTTGCATAGCAGGCGGCCAAAAAATCAGACGATTCATTAATTCTTGTTTGGAAAACGCCAACATAGACACAATGACCGTAATAATGATAATGGTCACGGTATGATTAAAAGGTAAATCGAGCATAAACGCCTATTCTTTTACTTGAATTCTGCTGTAATAATGCATCAAAACTGAGTTTGAGTCGAACTTTAGGAATAAATCCGACAATTTTGGTTGATTTTTTTTTATTCCCCCGCATCTTCAGTTAAAATAGCCACTTCAGCTTGAGGAAATTATTGTTATGTCGACTGAGAACAGCAGCACAGCAGTTGTAGATGAAATTCCAAACTTATTGATTACGCCAACTGCTCAAGAGTATTTGAAGGATTTATTGGCAAAGCAAAATACACCGGGTATTGGTGTGCGTGTTTTTGTGGAAAATCCTGGTACACCGCGTGCTGAATGTTGCATGGCTTATAGTGCGCCCGATGAAGTTGTACCTACAGACTACAAACAGGAATATCCAGACTTTCCTGCATTTATTGATACGCCGTCTATTCCGTATTTATTGGATGCCGTAATTGACTACAACAAAGACCGTTTTGGTGGTCAATTGACTTTCCGTGCACCGAACTCAAAAGTGCCACGCGTAGGCCCAGATGCTTCAGTAGAAGAACGCATTACTTATGTTTTACAGTCTGAAATTAACCCAGGTTTAGCAGGGCATGGTGGTAACTGTGCTTTGGTTGAAGTGGTTGAAGATGAAGAACACGGCTTAACTGCAGTATTGAAATTTGGTGGCGGTTGCCAAGGATGTTCAGCGATTGATGTGACTTTAAAGCAAGGTGTTGAAACAACCTTGAAACAACACGTACCTGAATTGATGCGTGTGGTGGATCAGACTGACCACAGTCAATCTGAAGGTGCTTATTTTAAATAAGCTCTAAGCCTCGCTTAAAAATAACCTCCTAAATTTTAGGAGGTTATTTTTTATCTGAAATTGTCAACAGACCCTATTCATTCGTTTGTAGATTTAAAATTTGTTGTGTTTTTTCAGAATAATAAAATTTCTCTAAATAATGGCGCGCACGTTGCTTTAAATAGCCTTCAGCGATCATTTTTTGAATGACTGGATTTAACAGTTGTTGTAATTGTTGTTGGACTAGCGCTTCATCAATGTTTAAGTCGTGCAATAACAAGTCAAAAGGGCGCGCCTGATTGCGTACATACCACGCATAAACCCCATCATGCACTTGCTGTTTCAAATAGTCACTTTGGCGTAAATGATCCCAAATTTCATGTCCTAAATTGACAGTTTGGGATAGGTCTTGTACTTCAATATAATTTTTTAAAACGGAAAGTGGCAAGTCTTTAACTTTGTGCCATAAATTGGCTTGGAAGTGATACAGTTTTTCCTCATCAAAATGTTGATTAAGCACCGACTCGCTCATTTGAGTCAGCTTCTGCACATTTTTTTGCAAATAATGCTGAATGGTCTGGTCTAAATTGGTATCGGTAACGCTTTCCAAAACCGATTTACCCATTTTCATAAAACGCGATACGCCAGGCACGCTTTTGGCGATCACCGAATTATCCATATAATCCTGAATGGAATGTTGAATGAGTTGGGTAATCATGGCGGCAAAGGCAGGATTATTCACCACGGCTTTAATCAAACGCTGACGATGTCCACTTTTCCTTGCAACATATTGTGCAATTTTGTCGATGGTCAGCACAGGTATCACATCGGCAATTTTACTGCTGTCATTAACAGGGTGTACCAGTGCAAAACGAATATGCTCAGCAATTTGTTCCACTAAAAATGAACTGGCAGGTGTATTTAAAATTTGATGTTGAATCAGTTGATGAATGGCTTCAGATGTCCATAAATCTTGTAAGCTTTGTTTGCGAAACCATTGGTAAAACTGCACAAATTCAGTTTGTACCATTTCACTTTGGTTAAATTCTTGATCTAAAAAATCAAGCTGAGCTTCAATTAGTTGCTCAATGATGGGATGTTTCTGCATGAAGGTTTTATATAATAATTAATTTAGAGGAATCAGTTTATCAGCAAGTGGGTTTTTTAGGTTCTGAGTTTTAGCCAGAAACGGCAAATAATATTGTGCGACTTGTTTTTCAGCTTCCAATAACGGCATGTGTCCAACATTATTAAGAATCACAGGTGTTTCGGCGCGTTTGAGTAAAGATTGTAATTCCTTCGCCACTTCAACATTAATAATGCGATCTTGCTTACCCCATAAAATCAGGGTCGGTGCTTCAATTGATCCTGCTAAACGTGCAAATGAGTCTGGAGTATAAATACGGTTGAGTTTGACAATTTGTTCAATTGCTTTACGGGTTTGTTCTGAGCGAGAAATCAGGACTTCTTCTTGCGCATGTTGAATTTGTGAGGTCATGGCAGGCGGGCTTTGCATGATTTGTTTAGCGACATCGGCTAAATCGCCATGTTTGCTCACAATTAAGTCATTTAAAGATAATGGATTTTTGGTGTATGGCGTATTGGCGAGTTTATAAATTCCCGCACTGTTGAGTAAAAATAAACTTTGCGTATCAAAAGGGTATTGCGAAGCATACACGGTTGCAATTGAGCCGCCTAAAGAATGTCCTGCCACGTGTAAGTTTTCTTCGCAGTCAATTGCTTCAATAAACTGACGCAGTTGTGAAGTTACATTCGGAACTGAATTATCAAAATTGCTTGGGGTTTTGGTGTCTCCGCTATTGGGTAAATCTGGAATAATCACATGATAATGCGGTGTTAAAAATTGCGCGACACGGTTCCAATTGTCACGTGTGCCTGCCAAACCATGAATCAATAAAATTGTGGGTTTGCTGTGCGAGCCACCTTCGTTATAGCTCCAGACGACATCTCCAACACGAATGCTTTTAGAGCTTAGTCCTGCTTGTTTGCGCTGTTGCTGAAAATGATTTTGTAATAGTTTAAGTTCAGTTGCGTTGCTGTTACTGGCGTTATTGTTTTTTGTGAAGGTATATGGATTGGGCGCAGCGCTTTGCACAAGGCAAGATGTACTTAGTCCCAAAGCCAATAAAGTCGTATGTAGATAACGTGATCGAATAAATTTCATCATGAAAACGTCTTCCCCTGACGAACCCAAAACAGGCTCCAATAATGATAGGCACTAGCTCTTAGGTCTAATTGCACAAGTGTATTCTGTCTATTGTAGGCGTTTAAAAATGAAAGTCATCCCTTGCTTTTTTGATCAAAGCTTTGAAATTGGTAGAAAATGTGACCTATCTCAATAAAAAGTGAAAAAATTTATAACAAAAATGAATAAAGAAAAGCGCAGCTGCATATTTTTTTGCAAGTGACATTCATAAAAACTGGCTTTAGAATATCGCAACTTCAAAGATCGGTGGTAAATCAAGAATGCTAACAGCTCAAGAAGCTTTAGAACGTCTTAAACAAGGAAACCAACGTTTTGTTTCTGGTGATACCAGACATCCGAAGCAATTGTCGCACCAACAGCGTGCAGAAATGGCAGAAGACCAAAATCCATTTGCCATTATTTTAGGATGTTCAGATTCACGTGTTCCTGCAGAAATGGTATTTGACCAAGGATTGGGTGATCTTTTTGTAATTCGTGTTGCGGGCAACGTGGTTGCGCCATCACAGGTAGGTAGTGTTGAATTTGCGGCAGAGCGTTATGACTGTGCTGTGGTTGTTGTCTTAGGACACAGTCACTGTGGTGCAATTCAAGCGACAATTGATACTTTAATGTGCCCAGACTGCCCACCATCGGCAAATTTAATGTCGATTGTGAACCGTGTTCGACCTTCAGTTGAAACCTTAATGCAGACTGAACTAAAAAATGATTTGGCGAAATTGTCTAAGCATGCAGTACGTTCCAATGTATTTGCATCGGTAAATCAATTGCGTCATGGTTCAGCAGTTTTAGAAAACCTGATTGAACAAGGTCAGTTGAAAGTAGTCGGTGCAGAATATTCACTGGAAACAGGTGAAGTGGTTTTTTTTGATTTTTAATCCGAACCGCACAGCAATTAGATTTTCCTCAAAGGCGCTTTATAAAGCGCCTTTGATATATGGATAAGCATTATTTAGCAAAATAGGCTGAGCTTTGGCATTTGGATGAATTAAATCTTTTTGCATCAATTGCTTATTGCCCGCAATACCTTCCATAAAAAATGGCAGTAATTTGACTTTATATTGCTGACTCACCACTTTATAGTTATTTTCAAATGCTTTGCTATACGCCGAGCCGTAATTTGGCGGCATTTTCATCCCAAAAATCACCACTTTCGCTTTGGCTTTTTGGCTATGCTGAATTAAGTTCGCTAAATTTTTTTGAATCATTTGTGGCGGTTGTCCACGCAAGCCATCATTTCCGCCTAACTCAATGACTACAACGTCTGGACGATGGGTCTGCAGCAATTTAGGCAGACGCGCCAAAGCACCACTGGTGGTTTCGCCACTGACACTTGCATTGACCACTTTATGCTGTTTCGGATACTGTTGTTCTAAACGTTTTTGCAATAAGTGAACCCAACCTTGTTGTGGTTGTATGCCGTAACCTGCACTTAAGCTGTCACCTACAATCATAATGGTTTTTGCAGATACCACGAATGGGCTGAAACATAGTCCAAGCAGCAACACACGCGGGAAGACACGACTAGTTAGATTGCGATTTTGCATAATGGGAAACGTATGACTCAAAACACTAAAGAATCTAATATCATGCCACAAACGATTATTTCTGCCCAAAATTTGACACAAAAGATACAACTTGCACAAAAACAATTGACCATTTTTGAGAATTTAAACCTCGATATTCAGGCAGGCGAACAAGTTGCTATTACTGGTCGTTCGGGTTCGGGAAAATCGACCTTATTGGGTATTTTGGCAACTTTAGATCAAGCCAGTAGTGGAAAATTGCTGATTTGTGGTGAGTCGATTGCAGAATTAAATGAAGAACAACGTGCAGAAGTTCGTTTAAAGCATATTGGTTTTGTGTTTCAGTCTTTTCAGTTGTTGCTACATTTAACTGCACTGGAAAATGTGATGTTGCCCCTGCGTTTACAGGAAAAATTTAAATATGCAGAAGCTGAACAAAAAGCGCTGAATTTGCTGAAACGTGTCGGTTTAGAGCGTCAGGCACAGCAAACGCCGAAAGTGCTTTCGGGAGGCGAGCAACAACGTGTCGCCATTGCGCGTGCTTTAATTCGTGAACCTAAAATTATTTTTGCCGATGAACCGACAGGAAACTTGGATGGTGAAACTGCAACTGAAATTGAGCAATTGTTATTTGAATTGAACCGTGAGTTGGGCACAACTTTGGTGTTGGTCACGCATGACCCGAAACTGGCGGCACAATGTCAGCGCCATTACGCTTTAATTGATGGGCAATTGGTTGAGCAATTTGCAGCTAAGCCAACCGCTGCCATAACAGGAGGATGAAATGAACGCATTATTTCATCCACTGTTAAAGCAGAGTTTTAAAAGCAGTGGTGTCTATTTACTGATTATTGCGCTGACTTTAGCGATTAGTGCGACCACGGCCTTAAAGTTTAGCAATGAACAAATTCAAAATGCGGTAGCGTTGCAAGCGGCAGAAATGTTGGCGGGTGATTTAGTCCTAAGTGACAATGAGCCCATTGCGCAAGACTGGCAGGATCAGGCGACTGCACATCAGTTACAACAGTCGCATGTGACTGTATTTAGTTCGATGGCACATACTCAAGCGCAATTTGTGATGGTGAATGTCAAAGCGATTGAGCACAATTTTCCGTTACGTGGTGAATTGAGGGTGAGTCCTGCAGCGGACAAGATTCAATCTGGTAAAATTTGGCTCAGCCAACGTGCCATGGATTTGCTTCACGTTAAACTTGGTGAAACGGTGAATATTGCCGATGCAGCATTTACCGTGACTGCCAAAATTGAACATGATTCTAATCAGGAACTCGGTTTTTCAGGTTTTTCGCCGACAGTAATTATTTCACAGGCCGATGTGGCACGTACCCACGCGATTCAAGTGGGTAGCCGCATAGATTACCGTTTGTTGTTGGCAGGCAGCGCCAAAGATACACAAAATTTTGAGCAGTATTTTAAAACACATACACAACAGCCTGCACAGGCACAGCAAACGGCCAGCCCTGAACAAAACTTTGAAGAACAAAGTAGTTTAAGACTACGCAATGCCAGTGAAGGCAATACTCGCTTAATGCGCCCCATTGCCAATTTAGATACCTTTTTACAGTTAGCGAATATCCTGACCATTTTATTGTGTGGGATTGCGATTGGTTTGACCAGTCAGCGCTATGTGCAACAAAATCAGGATCATATCGCCTTATTACGTTGTATTGGTGCAAGTAAACGACAAATTTTAGCCGCTTATTTGGCTTTGCTTGCTTTGGTCTTAATTATCGCTATGGGCATTGGCAGTATTTTGGGCGTGACGTTGGGCTATGCTTTGTTGCAAATCATGCTGCAACTGATTCCGCACCTGGAAATTCAATTTTCAGCCATGGCAATGTTGCTTGGGCCATTGCCAATCGCCATGCTGACCAGTGCTGTGGTGTTGTTGGGTTTTGTGCTGCCTAATTTATTGCAATTGCTGAATACCGCACCGATTCGCGTGATTCGCCAACAAGACAAAAGCATGCGCGCTTGGTGGTGGATGTTGCTTACAGGGACGCTAAGTCTAATCGTATTTTGTGTGGTCTTGACCGAAAGTTTAGTGCTTAGTACATGGGTGATTGGTGCGATTATTGCGCTGTGCGTATTGCTGTATGGAGTGGTGTGGAGTTTATTAAAATTATTGCGTCATTCTAAAGGCAGACTCGCAGCGTATATTCGTGCGCCTGCTGTCACGGCATTTCAAATTACTGCATTGGCTTTAGGATTAAGTTTAATTACGGTACTTGCAGTGTTGCGTACCGACCTGCTAGATCGTTGGCAGCAGCAATTGCCCGAAGGAACACCCAATCAGTTTGTTTACGGCTTGCCACCGTTTGATATGCCTGAGTTTCAACAACAATTAACGCAGCAGCAGTGGCACAGCACGCCACTTTATCCAAATATACGTGGGCGTTTGGTCGCCAAAAATGATCAACCTTTTGCCGACGCCTTAATTCAGCAAAGCAATACGTTAAGACGCGAACTCAACCTGACACAGTCTGACCGTTATCCTGCCGATAATATCATTGTAAATGGGCAAGCCAATTTCAGTGCAGTGGGACAAGTGTCAGTAGAAGCAGATACGGCTGCCGAGTTGGGCATTCAAATTGGTGATCGACTCAGTTTTAGTTTGCCTGAAGGCATACTTGAAGCCGAAGTGATTAATCTGCGTACGGTGGAGTGGGAAAGCTTTAGTCCAAATTTTTTCTTTATTTTTTCACCGCACACTATGGATGAAAATGCAGGCAGTTATTTGGGCAGTTTCTATGTGCCTGAAGCAGATAAACCGAAACTAATTCAATTGATTCAGCAATTTGCCAACACAGTGTTTATTGATGTCAGCCTAATTTTGGATGAAATTAAACGCATTGTGAATGTGTTGGTGCAGATCATCACCATTTTAGCCATTTTGGTGAGTGTGTCTGGGCTGTTGGTATTAATCGCGTGTTTAAACTTGCTGATGGATGAGCGCAAACGCGAAGTCGCATTACTGCGTTCTTTTGGTAGTTCTAAACAAAAACTCAAACGTATGTTGAGTCTGGAAATCGGTTTTATGGGCTTTATAGCGGGAATAGTGGCGTGTTTATTTGCCGAAGTCATTAGTGCTGTTGCCAGTTACCGCATGGATTTAATGCTGCAACCACATTGGCAAATCTGGCTGATTTTGCCTGTATTTATGACCGTGCTGTGTGCCTTGATTGGACGTTATCGTTTAAGTTATTTATGCGATATTCCGCCACTGCAAAGTTTAAGGGAGATGAATCAGTCCTGATTCATCTCTAGTTGATGTTGTTTTACTTGCTGTAAAGGTTGATTGTTCAACCCAGACTGCGTTGCATCATGCTAAGCAGTTCTTGCCAAAGGGGTTGAATTGGAGCAAGCAGTTTATGGCAATACCAGTAAAATGCAGCACAACCCAATGGTGCAAGGAGCATCGCAAAACTGTTCACTAAGTTACTGTGTTTGCTGCGTTGTCCAAGGTACCAAATGAGTGTCATGGCTGCGCCCATGAGCATGCCGCCAATATGTGCAGCATTATTAATGCCACTGATCATAAAGCCCATACCTAAGTTCAGTGCCATCACCATCACCAAAGTCTTGCCATCCAACAGAAATTTTTGGCGAGGTAATTGGGGCAATAACGCCAATACCGTCAGTGCAGCTCCAAGTCCCATCACTGCACCCGATGCACCTGCACCCACTCTAGGTAACAGCTTTGGATTAGCGACACCTTGTTCGAGCAGGGTATAGCTGTCTTGAATGCTGACATAGCCACTAAGCAGGCTACCCATCAAACCTGCGCAAACATATAACACTATAAAATAGACACGCCCAAACAACTGTTCACTGACGCTGCCAAAAATATACAAGGCCCACATATTTAACATTAAATGTACTAAACCGAAATGAAAAAACATGCTGCTGAACAGGCGAATGGGTTCCGCCAAAAAGGTTAAAGGTGCATAATCAGCACCCCAGCGTATTGCATCTTGCGGGCTAGGATTGCTAATGTTCATGCCGTTGAGCACTTGCCATGCAAACAAAGCCACGTTTATTGCAATCAGGGCTGCGGTAATCCACCACAGGTGAATTTCAACTTTATTGTTGCGCAGGTTTGGGGGATGTTGGGACATATATTTGAATATTGTGTCGTAGTGATCAATCTAAGCTTAACACGAAAAAATAACGCTTCAGGAGCCATGCACCAAGATGAAAGCTTTTTTTATACGAACTTTGTTAATTCTTGTCAGTGTGGTGCTTTTGGTTCAATTATGGATTTTTAGCAGCTTGGTGTGGTGGCGTACGCAGCCTGTGCAATCGACCATGATGATGCGTTTGGATTATTGGGCTGAACCGAGTAAGCCTATACAACATCAATGGCGCGACTATGACCAACTCAGTGATAATTTAAAGCGAGCTGTGGTGACTGCCGAAGATGGCAAATTTATGCAACATCATGGCTTTGACTGGGAAGGTATTCAAACTGCGCTGGAACGGAACAAAGATGAAGGCAAGGTTGTTGCAGGTGGTTCCACAATTTCTCAGCAGCTCGCCAAGAATTTGTTTTTATACAATAAGCGATCTTTTTTGCGTAAAGGGCAAGAAGTTGTGGCGACATGGATGATGGAACGCATGTGGTCAAAGCAGCGTATTTTAGAGGTCTATCTCAACTCGGTAGAATTTGGCGATAATATTTATGGTGCCGAAGCTGCGGCACAGCATTATTTTGGCAAAAGTGCAAAAAGTTTAAGCCGTGATCAAGCAATTTTCTTGGCTGCGATTTTAACCAATCCAAAATATTTTCAGGAACATCGTAATGCGGGGGCATTAAAAGCCCGTAAACAGATGGTGCAGCGCTATATGCGTTATGCGGAAATTCCCTAAATTGAGCGAAAACAAACTATAAAATGTGAAAATATCCACAAAGCCTAATTTTTTAGGCTTTTTTTATGAAAATGTCACAAAATTGAAGCATACTTGTAGCAGTGCCAAACATTTTAAAAAAGCATAGGTGGGTATGAATACGGCAACAGGCGCGACTCCTGCGCAAACAGAATATACATATAATGATCGCTACATTAACCGCGAACTGTCTATTTTAGATTTCCATTTGCGCGTGCTTGAGCAAGCTGTCGATCCGTTGCATCCTTTGTTGGAACGCATGAACTTCCTGCTGATTTTTTCACGTAACTTGGATGAGTTTTTTGAAATTCGTGTTGCGGGCATGATGGAACAATTGGACTTGGGCAATGAAAGCCGAAGCCCAGATGGTTTAACACCTAAACAAGTGTTAGATCAAATTTCTAAAACAGCACATGCTGCTATTGAACGCCAGTACCGTATTTTAAATCAGGAAATTTTGCCAAAATTACGTGAAGAAGACATTTGTTTCTTACGTCGTGGTGAATTAACCCCTGCACAATCGGCATGGGTGAAAAAATATTTCCAAGAGCAAGTTGCCCCTGTATTAACCCCAATTAGCCTAGACCCTGCACATCCATTCCCACGTTTGGTCAATAAAAGCCTGAACTTTATTGTGACTTTGGAAGGGAAAGATGCTTTTGGTCGTCAAATTGATTTGGCGGTTGTTCCTGCTCCTCGTTCATTACCACGTGTAGTGCGTTTACCCGATGAACTTACAGGCGGTAAAGAGCACCACGTCATGCTTTCAGCAATTATTCATGAGCATGTGTCTGACTTATTCCCAGGCATGACTGCGACAGGATGCTATCAATTCCGCGTGACCCGTAATGCAGATTTGGCCTTAAATGAAGATGTTGAAGACTTGGCTAAAGCCCTAAAAGGCGAATTAAACTCACGCCGTTTTGGTCGTGCGGTACGTTTAGAAGTAACGCAAAACTGCCCGAAAGCCATTTATGATTATTTGTTAGATGAGTTTGATCTTGAAGAAGAGCAACTTTATAAAGTAGATGGCCCAGTGAACTTGGCGCGTTTATTGTCTAATTTTAAACGTCCACATTTACGTTATGATTCACATACACCCGCCATTCCAAAGGTGTTAAAAAAGTCTGAAAATATTTTTTCAGCGATGCAAAAGCAAGACATTTTATTACACCATCCGTTTGAATCTTTTGCACCCGTGATTAACTTGCTGCGTGAAGCTGCACGTGATCCACAAGTCTTGGCAATCAAGCAAACTTTATATCGTAGTGGCGCAGATTCTGAAATTGTACAAGTGCTTGCAGAGGCTGCACGAAACGGTAAAGAAGTGACTGCGGTGATTGAACTGCGTGCACGTTTTGATGAAGAATCTAACATTGCTGTGGCTAACGTGTTGCAAGAAGCGGGCGCTGTGGTTGTGTACGGTATTGTGGGGTATAAAACCCACGCCAAAATGATTTTGGTGGTGCGCCGTGAAAATAATAAATTGGTGCGTTATGTACATTTAGGCACAGGTAACTACCACGCAGGCAATGCGCGTATTTATACCGACTATGGTTTACTGACCACAGACAAAGAGCTGTGTGAAGATGTGCATCGTATTTTCCAAGAGCTAACAGGCATGGGTAAAATGGCAAAACTGAAAAAGTTGTTGCATGCACCATTTACCCTGCACGCACAGTTGGTGAATTATATTGATGAAGAAATTGCCAATGCTAAAGCAGGTAAGCCCGCACAAATTATTGTGAAAGTGAATGCACTGACTGAAATGCAATTGATCAATAAATTGTACGAGGCGTCTCAGGCGGGTGTGCAAATTGATCTCATCATCCGTTCAATTTGCTGCTTGCGCCCAGGTTTGCCGGGCTTATCGGAAAATATCCGTGTGCGTTCGATTGTCGGACGTTTCCTTGAACATACCCGTGTCTATTATTTCTCTAATAATGGCAATCCACGTATTTATTGTTCAAGTGCTGACTGGATGGATCGTAACTTATTTAACCGTGTTGAAGCGTGTTTCCCAATTGAAGATCCTGCCTTGAAAAAGCGTATTTATGAGCAAGGTTTATTGACCTACATGCAAGACAATCAACAGGCGTGGTTGTTGCAGGGTGATGGAACTTGGGTGCGTGTAAAAGCAGCTGAGGGTGAAGAACCACACAATGCGCAGCGTATACTGACCGATAGTATTGTTTAGTTTAAAGCATTTATAACAGGTAAAAAGAGCGATGCCAGACATCGCTCTTTTTTGTTTCTAATTAATTGTTTGATGCTTATTTAATACTTATGTTTTTGATTTATCTTTTATATTGATCAGCTTAAGAAAAACAGCACATCGCATCATCCGCATTCATAATTTTCCGATAAATACTTTTCACATAACCATGCACCAGTTGTTCCGAAGCATGCAAGTTGGCTGCGACTTGTTGTGAGGGCAAACCTTGTCCTGAAAGCGCCAATATTTCATGTTCAGTTTTAGAGAGTGCCAAAGAATGGCCATGTGCGACAATGGATTGTTCGCAGGCTAAAATTTCATTGGCCAAGTTGACATCTAGCGGTGAGCCACCACGTAAAATAGTGCGAATCTGGTTTTGCATGCCTGTAGCAGATTGGTCGCTAAAGACATAGGCTGAAATGCCTAAATGGATGGCTTGTAGCAATTGTTTGGGCATACTGGAAGGCAGCACTGCCACAATTAAGGTGTCTTTACGGAAATGTTTGAGATTTTGAATAAAATCAATTTGAGCTTTTGACCAAGACTGTAAATTGATAAATACCAAATTAGGTAAATGTTGCTGCACCATCAACACTGCATTTGCGAGCGATGAGCTACAAAGCAAAACCTCTTTAGGGTAGCCAAAATTTTGTAAAATGTGGCTTAAATTTTTTAGTGCTTCTACCTGATCATCAATCAGCAGAACAGGTACAGGTAAAATGAGATCTCTGTGAATCATGGCAATTACTCCTGTGCTGTTCTATAAATAATTTTGATAAATAGATTGTGCGTGATATTGCTGTAACTGAATATCCTTAAATATAGTGATTTTTATATAAAAATGGTAAATATAAGTAATTGTTGCTGAATATTTTTTTTGAAATGTGTTGAAAACGTGAGTAATGTAACTCGATACCGTTCTTTCGTTCAGTGGTAAGAGTGAATTGTTGAATTTGTGATGAATCTCACATTTTAAAACTTATTCATTTTTATAAGTCACTTAAATCATAGTGAACTGCAAAAACAATACGCATTTTTGAACGAAAAATAAAAAAGGAGCCATGTTGACTCCTTAATGAAATGTTGGATCGTGTGTCTAAATTTAGACTGCGTTTTGAGTGATTTTCTGTAAAATCTGCAGCAAAACGTCAAATTCACTTTGTAATGGCGTGCTTTTACGCGTCATTAAAGCCAAAGTACGGCTTGGTGCAGCCTCAATACTTTTGATCTGTAAATCTGGATTCGATTTGATCATGGCATTATGAATTGCAATTTCAGGCAATAGGGTAAAGCCTAAATTTGCAGACACCATTTCAACCAAGGTCGGCAAAGAGCTGGCTTTTAAACGATGATCGTTTTTGCGTTCACCAATCGGGCAAGCACTTAAAGTGTGATCACGTAAGCAATGACCTTCTTCAAGCAGCATTAAACGCGATAAATCCAAATCATCTAAAGAATTGGCCTGCGCCGATTTTTGATCGCCCTTGTGATAAACCAAGAACAAATCTTCTTTAGAAATTTCAGCCACTTTCAAACCACGCGTATCGAATGGCAGGGCTAACACCACCATATCTAAATTGCCGTGTTCCAGTTTTTCGACAATTTTTTCACTTTGCGCTTCGTGTAAATGCAATTGAATTTTAGGTAGCTGCTTATGCACTTCATCTAACAGTTGCGCCAAAATAAATGGGGCAATGGTTGGAATCACGCCTAAGTGTAAATCACCTGTGAGAGGCTCACTCATTTCACGGCTTAAACGCATTAAGTCCTGTGCATCTGCTAACAGAACACGGGCGCGTGCTACGACTTGTTCACCCAATGGGGTTAAACGTACATTCTGTCGATCACGTTCTACCAGTACGCCGCCAAGCAGGCGCTCCAGTTCCATGATCCCGCCAGACAAAGTCGACTGAGTTACAAAAGAACGGCGAGCCGCTTCTGTAAAATGTAACGTTTCAGACAGTGTAACGAGGTATGACAGCTGTCTTAAAGATGGTAATGCAGCCATAGTGTCCTAATGATTATGATTTAAAGTGGTGAGCAAACAGTTCGCTAAGATGAGGAATAAAGTGTGGAGGAATATCATGCCCCATTCCTTTGATTAATTCAAACTTAGCGCCCGGAATCGCTTTCGCAACAGCCTTACCATGCCCTGGTGGGAGCAAACGATCTTGCGAACCATGTACCACAAGGGTAGGTTGCTGAATTTGTTTGTCCAGTTGTAGCAACGAGCCTGTACATAATATTGCTAAAAACTGTTGAAGTACACCCGCAGGGTAATAACTTCGCTGATATAATTTGCGTGCAGTTTGCATCGTTTCGAGTTGATTCACATAGCCAGGTGAGCCTATCACCTTAAATAGTTTTAAACTATGATCAACAATGCCATTTTCATCTTGTGATTTTGGTCTTTCTAGCAAGCTGAACAGTTGTTTCGGAAATGGTGGTGGTAAAAAAGGCTGGTTATTACTGGTAAATAATAAGCCTAAATTATTCACGCGATCTGCATATTTGGCTGCCAAAATTTGGGCAATCATGCCGCCCATAGAAGCACCAATCACCTCGGTCTTTTCAATGCCTAAGCGCTCTAATAGCAATGCAGCATCATCCGCCATATCAAATAAGTTATAAGGCGCACCGTGGTTTTGCAGACCTAAGCTAAAACGCCCCATCATTTTATAGGTGTTCAGACGTGGACCTTTGTGGCGAATTTTGGATGACAAACCAATATCGCGGTTGTCATAGCGAATGACCCGATAACCCTGATCAATCAGTGATTTACAAAAGAAATCGGGCCAGTACAACATTTGTGCGCCTAAACCCATAATCAGCAAAATAGGCGGATCTTCAGTTTTGCCGCCCACTTCGACATGCAGCTGAATTCCGTTGCCTAAATCGACTTTGGTTTCGTGCATAAATGCCGTATAGGGCGATGTGGTGAACTGAAGTGCACTATTCATGTTGTGATCCTCATGTCAGGCAAGGGCGAAATCAATCGCCCTTTATTGTTTTTATTTTATTCCGATACAGGCAATAAGTCTGGCACTAATTTGGTCAAACTCAAGCGTTGTTTAGCTGCCGTTGCGCCCAATAGGACAAAGCCACGTAAGGTATCGGTTTGGTCATAGGCTCTGGCAATCATGCCATCGTCAAATTCTTCGGTATGCCAGTTGACATCTACCCCTAGTGGCGCAGGTAAAACGGTCAGTGGTGCAGCAGGTGTTTTCACTGCAACAGGCATGGCAGGGTAGTGTACCTGAGTAGTTTCACCATTTAAGGTTTTGGCTAAGGCACGTGCTTGCTGCATGATTGGCATCACATACGGCAATAAAATACCATTCACTTCCGCACAGTCACCTACTGCATAGATATCAGCTTGGCTGGTTTCAAGTTGCGCATTGGTTAAGACCCCACGACTGGTTTCGATGCCTGCTGTTTTAGCCAAAGCAATGTTTGGTTGTAAACCAATGGCAGACAGTACCACATCGGCAATTAAAGACTGACCACTGGTAATGGTCACTAAATAGTCGTCATTTTTAATTTTCGAAACTTTTTCAACGGTTGTACCCAATACAAAATGGATACCCGTTTCTTCTAGGTTTTGTTTAAAAGCACTGGCTACATAATCCGGCAATAAACGACCTAGTGGTTGTGGTGCAAGGTCAATCACCGTGACTTGGTGTCCTGTTTGCTGCAAGTCATTGGCAAATTCACAACCAATTAAACCTGCACCTAAAATCACCACACGTTTGTCTTGACGTTGTTCAAGCTGTTGGCGAAATGCGGTGTAATCACTTAAATTATTTACCACATGAATGTCATCACTGCCATCGCCCGCAATGGCTAAACGTACAGGATTCGCACCCACTGCCAAAACCAATTTAGAATAAGGTTGTTGGCTGCTTACACCCTCTTTTTCTAATTCAAGTACATGCGCTTCTGCATCAATTGCTTTAACCCAAGTGTGGGTTTCAATACGCATATTGAGTTGGCTTGCCATTTTAGCTGCATCGCCCAATGCAATTTGAGCAGGGGCTTTATTGCCCGCCAATGCGTTAGATAAAGTTGGTTTGGCATAATTGGCAGCATCATCTGCACAAATCATGACTAACTCTTGTTCTGCATTTAGCTTACGAAACTCGCGTGCAACAGTATAACCTGCCATGCCTGAACCAATAATAACGATAGGATGCATAAGGTGTACTCCAAATGAGGGCATAGAAATTGGCGTTAAAAAAAGACCATCGGACATGGTCTTTTCGTGGTCTTAAACTTCAATCATTTCAAAATCAGCTTTTGAAACGCCGCAGTCTGGGCAAGTCCAGTCATCAGGAATATCTTCCCATAATGTACCTGCCACAATACCATCTTGAGGCCAGCCTTCTGCTTCGTCATAAATCCATCCACAAACGATGCATTGATACTTTTTCATTCAATTCTCCATAAACCGATCTTTAAATTTCCAGATCAGCAAAAAACTTATCTACGACTAGTTGTATGATATATCTATTTGATTAAATTTTTACGCAGTTATACGGCTAAAGTAAAGTAAATAAGCGATTTTAATCTGTGCTTTTATAGAATGAATAGCTGCATGGGACATAACCGCGCAGAAAAGACCTCTTTTGATATAGATACGGCATTGTAATGAGAGAATGGCTGCAGGAAAAATCACGTTTTTATGCGTTTAAATGCCATTTAAGACCTTGGTCGTACAGTAAAAGTCTTATATTTTTGCTATTTTATTATGGAATAAATATATATTAATATTTTTAAGTATATTAAAGTTTATAAAAATCAAAACCTTGTAGTGTTTTGATGCGTGATTGATGGCAGTCTTGCCGATTCGATCACTAGCCTTATGTGAAAATAAACGGTAAAATTCAACCATTCTTTAGTCACATTTCTGATCTTCCATGAGCAATTTGTCTACTTTTTTGTGGTCGCATATTCGTACAGTTCCTCATTTTCCAAAACCAGGCGTAGATTTTTATGATTTAACGCCTTTGTTTATGAATAATTTGGATTCATTAACAGATGCTTTAATTGCCAGCATTCCTGCAGAAAAATTAGCTGAAGTTGAAAGCTTTATTGCAGTAGAAGCACGTGGTTTTGTATTGGCGAGCCTTTTGGCACAGCGTACAGGCAAAGGTTTGGTACTTGTGCGTAAAGCAGGTAAATTGCCACCACCAGTTGTGGGTGTGGGTTATAGCTTAGAATACGGTTTAGACCGTTTAGAAATGGCTGCCGATGTGCAAGCGCAAAAAGTCATTATTGTAGATGATGTATTGGCGACAGGTGGCACTTTAAAAGCAGTGAAACAATTGGCTGAAAAATGTAATCATCAAGTTTTAGGTGCAAGCATTTTCCTAGACTTACCAGATTTACACAAAAATTTAGGTTTAGATATTTGGTCCGTATTGGACAATAAATCTAAACCAGAACAAGCAGTGGCTTAATCCTTTTAAGTTATTGTAACTGCTGTAAAAAAGCCTGATCTCCATAGTTGTGATCAGGCTTTTTTAATGGGTGATGTTTAATTGATTATTTTTAATGGATAGCTTTGACTTTATTTGGCAAGATAAGCTTGTTCGATTTGCTGAATACAAGAATTAATATTTTCTGGATGCAATAAGCGATGATGCCCAGACTCAAAAGTAGAGGTCTGCATATAGTTTTCTAAAAATGCTTGCGCGGCATGCATATCCAAAATTTCATCGCCCAATTCTAAATAAGCCAATTGTGGAATATCGTGCTGCAAGTCATCATCTGAAATTGCAGGATAGTCATTGCGAAACGTGGGAGCTAAACTTGGATTTGCCACCACACACGGAATATGGTGCGACAAAGACATTTTGAGTGCCCAATAGCCGCCTAGACTATGTCCCACCAAAATTTCAGGCTTAATTTTTTGAATGATATTGTGATAAAAATCGGCAACAGTTTGATAATTTAAGTTGCGATAATCGACATTGATACAAAATTTTTGTTTTGCATCTATGGCATGGAATTTAGTCGACTCCCGCGAGGAATCTAATCCATGTAAAAACAAGACTTTTAAAGCACATGTATTCATTGCCAGATTCACAAAGTTAAACATCTTGAGTCAAACTGAGCCTAAAGATAAAGTGGATAGAAAATAAAATATTTAGACTGATACATCAGCAGGTTTAAAAACAGCAAAATACGGTCTTTTTCATCTATTTTCTGAACAATATTGTAGTGCGCTTAGCCTGAGAAAGAAGTTAGCTTTTGGTCTAAGTCTACAAAAAATCACAAAAGCAAGTGGCAATTTAAAAAATAAATTGCTCGAGTCAGAGAAGGCATACGAAATCGTGTCTAAATCTGCTATTCTATTGAACTTCTTTTTTTAGTAATTATTCGAGGCAGAGATGACGCAACATAACGCTCAATCGACTTCTGAACCCACTATTTCCGAAAACGATTTAATTGCGCAGCGTCATGCCAAGTTAAAGCAAATTCAAGAACAAGCGCAGGCGAAGGGAACTAGCCCTTGGCCAAATACGTTTAAGCGTGAAAACTACGCAGAAGATTTGCAGGCACAATTCGCAGAAGTTTCTAAAGAAGAAATTGAAGCAGGCGAAAAAGTGTATGTGTCTGTAGCAGGTCGTGTGATGTTGAACCGCGGTTCATTCATCGTAATTCAAGACATGACAGGTCGTATTCAGTTGTATGTGGCGCGTAAAGAACTTAGTGCTGAAACATTAGAGACGATCAAGAGCCTAGATTTGGGCGATATTATCGCAGTGAAAGGCTATATTGGTCGTTCAGGCAAAGGCGATTTATATGTTCATATTGAACATTTTGAATTGTTGACCAAATCTTTACGTCCATTACCAGACAAATATCATGGTTTAAGCGATACCGAAGCGAAATATCGTAAGCGTTATTTAGACTTAATCGTAAATGAAGACACCCGTAAAACCTTTGAAATTCGTGCCAAAGTGGTTTCGGGTATTCGTGCATTTTTAACTGAACAGCGTTTTATGGAAGTTGAAACGCCAATGATGCATGTGATTCCTGGCGGTGCATCGGCACGTCCATTTGAAACGCATCATAATGCTTTAGATATGCCGTTATTCTTGCGTATTGCGCCTGAATTATATTTAAAGCGTTTAGTGGTTGGCGGTTTTGAACGTGTGTTTGAAATTAACCGTAACTTCCGTAATGAAGGGGTGTCTACACGTCATAACCCTGAATTTACCATGATCGAATTCTACCAAGCTTATGCCGACTATAAAGATTTGATGGCATTGACTGAGCAAATGCTAGAAAAACTGGCTTTGGATATTTTGGGTACTACCGATGTGCCGTATGGCGATGAAGTGTATAGCTTCAAAGGCCCATTCAAGAAAATTTCTATGTTTGATGCCATTCTTGAGCATAATCCACAATTCACGCCAGAAAATGTTAATGACCGTGATTTCTTGGCTAAATTTGTGCAGGAAGAATTGAAAGAACAGGTGAAGCCTGGTTTTGGTTTGGGCAAATTACAAACGATTGTGTTTGAAGAAACCGTAGAAACTCAATTACGTCAGCCGACTTTCATTACAGAATATCCTGCAGAAACGTCGCCTTTGGCACGTCGTAATGACGATAACCCACACATTACTGACCGTTTTGAGTTCTTTATTGGTGGTCGTGAATTGGCGAATGGTTTCTCAGAATTAAATGACCCGATTGACCAAGCTGAGCGTTTCCAAGCACAGGTTGCAGAAAAAGACGCAGGCGATGATGAAGCGATGCATTACGATGCAGACTTTGTTGAAGCTTTGGAATACGGCTTACCACCAACTGCAGGTGAGGGCATCGGGATTGACCGTTTGGTAATGTTGTTTGCCAACGCTGCGAGTATCCGTGATGTGATTTTATTCCCACACATGCGTCATAAAAACTAAGTTTTAGCGCATCGTTGACGACATAAAAAACAACCTGCAGAAATGCAGGTTGTTTTTTTGTTGTAACTTAAAGTTAAACACTTGCCACCAATTTTTTGATCATAGGTCGCTGGCGTTGACTGGCAAGCCATAAATCATGCTGCATTTGTAAATTCAACCAAAACTCTGGTGAGGTTTCTAAGGCTTCACTCAAACGAATCGCCATATCTGCAGAAATTCCAGTATGACCATTCAAAATGCGAGATAGGTTTGCACGTGTCACTCCAAGTGCTTGAGCCACTTCAGTCACAGAAGTTTCACCAATATATTCGCGCAACATTTCGCCCGGATGAGGTGCATTAAACATCATATTCATCTTTGTACTCCTGCGCTAGAAGCTATGTGATAATCCAAATAATCTACAATGTAGACATCACCATCTTCAAATTTAAAAATTACACGCCAATTACCATTTACTGTTAGTGACCATTGATCTTGTAGATTTCCACTCAATTTATGTAAACGCCAATTGGGTGGAGTTCGCAAATCATTCACCGTAGATGCAGCATGTAGTGCTGCAAGTATTAAACGTAATTTTGTAGAATGCGCTGCTTGAATACCTGCTGTTGAACCAGTTTGGAAAAAAGCCTGAAGACCTTTATGTTTAAAACTCTTAATCAAGCCTTAGTATCCAAGTGTATTGTGTATATGTACAGTATACGATAATTTCGAGTTTAATCAATCAACCAGTTTTGGCGGGGTTTAAGTGCATCTTGCGTAATCCGCAGAAACTTAAAGTGATGATGCTTATAACAACGCCGTTTGAATCCGTACTTTCATCTCTAAAGCTTGCTGCAAAATATGCGCTTTCATCCAAGTTACTTGTGTACCCATGGGGTTGGTTTTAATAGCAGTGTTTAAGAAATCCAGTTTTTCTTGCGAAAATAATTGCGTTTCAATCGCTTGATGCAGTTCTGCCGTGGTTGCATTTAAAGGCACATCTACCAAATAAAAACCTTTAGGATAATTATAAAATGCATACATTAAGTTAAAGGCTTTTTGTTCGGCCTTTAAATTGCCCGCACCAATTTCATAGCTGCGGTCTTGATTGCTATGCGTCACGCCTATTAAAAAGGAGAGTTGTTGATCACGGCAACGCAAACCAAATTGCAGCCCAATCTGATCTGCACTGAGTTCATGTTGCACAAAAACATTCAGCATTGAAGCATCATCGTTTAAAGGCTCTTGTAGGACGAGTAGCTCAGGGCTGTGCTGATACAAAAAACCAGCCAGCTGCGCCTGTTCAAGTTTGGATTTGATCTGTTCAATCTGTGGCATGGGAGCATCTTAAAAATAAAAAAATATGTTTTTACTTTAAGCATTTTTTGTTCATGCTTGAAGCACTGAATTAGATGAATAATCTATGAAGTTATTCAAAAATGAGCAGCTTGTAAGCGCGATTTGTATGTATCAAACGTAGCGAGAATGACGTTAAATTTCAATATATGATGGAATAAACTATTGATTAAATAAAACTTATACTGCTTATTGGTTTTCTTTTATATGAGCTTTTTGCATATAAATATAATAAAACAAGCAATAGTCTGCATAACTAAGTCACTATAATGAAAATCAAATTCTATCTGTGTTATTCGTACACAAGTTTAAGTACATCTGGTGTGATCAATGTCAATAAATCAGGAAAGACTTACTCATCTTAAACAGCTTGAAGCTGAGAGTATTCATATTATCCGTGAAGTTGCAGCCGAGTTTGAAAATCCAGTCATGTTGTATTCGATTGGTAAAGATTCAGCGGTAATGTTGCATTTGGCTTTAAAAGCATTCTATCCAGCGAAACTGCCATTTCCACTGTTACATGTGGATACAGGCTGGAAATTCAAAGACATGATCACTTTCCGTGACAACATGGCAAAACAGCACGGTTTTGACTTGATTGTTCATCAAAATAAAGAAGGGGTAGATGCCAACATTAACCCATTCGATCATGGCAGTTCTAAATATACCGACATCATGAAAACCCAAGGCTTAAAACAAGCTTTAGATAAATACGGTTTTGATGCGGCATTTGGTGGCGCGCGTCGTGATGAGGAAAAATCACGTGCCAAAGAACGTGTTTATTCTTTCCGTGATGCAAAACATCGTTGGGACCCGAAAAATCAGCGTCCTGAATTGTGGAATTTGTATAATGGCAAGGTCAATAAAGGCGAAAGTATTCGTGTGTTCCCATTGTCTAACTGGACTGAATTAGACATCTGGCAATATATTTACCTAGAAAGCATTCCTTTGGTGCCATTGTACTTGGCTGCAGAACGTCCTGTGGTTGAGCGTAGCGGTACTTTAATTATGGTTGATGATGAACGTATGCCTTTACTTGAAGGTGAAGTTCCACAAATGAAATCGGTACGTTTCCGTACTCTGGGCTGTTATCCACTTACGGGTGCAGTCGAATCAGCAGCAAATACCTTGCCTGAAATTATTCAGGAAATGCTATTGGCAACCAGTTCAGAACGTCAGGGTCGTATGATTGACCACGATGAAGCTGGCTCGATGGAAAAGAAAAAACAGGAAGGCTACTTCTAATTCATCTCCCTTCAAAAATCCTCCTTTCATAGCAGGAGGATTAAGCGGGATGAAAAACTGGTTTCTAAAGAATATGTGGAGCTTTGAGCAATGTCTCATAAATCGAATTTAATTAGCCAAGACATTTTGGCGTACTTAAAACAACACGAAAACAAAGATCTACTGCGCTTTTTAACTTGCGGTAATGTAGATGATGGTAAATCGACCTTAATTGGTCGTTTGTTGTACGACTCAAAATTGATTTATGAAGATCAATTACAAGCGGTAACCCGCGACTCAAAAAAAGTCGGTACCACGGGCGATGCTCCTGACTTGGCCTTACTGGTCGATGGCTTGCAAGCTGAGCGTGAGCAGGGCATTACCATTGATGTCGCTTACCGCTATTTCTCTACTGAAAAACGTAAGTTTATTATTGCCGATACCCCAGGGCATGAGCAGTACACTCGCAACATGGCGACAGGTGCATCGACCTGTGATTTGGCGATTATTCTGATTGATGCGCGTTATGGTGTGCAAACCCAAACCCGTCGTCATACCTATATTTCTAGTTTATTGGGTATTCACAACATTGTGGTTGCCATTAATAAAATGGATTTAGTGGATTACTCAGAAGCACGCTTTAATGAAATTCAGGCGGAATATGCCAATTTTGTGAATCAATTGGGTGACCGTAAACCATCGAATATTATCTTTACACCTATTTCTGCCTTAAATGGCGACAACGTGGTGAACAGATCGGAACATACGCCGTGGTATGCGGGCAACACCTTAATGGGTACCTTAGAGTCGGTAGAAATTAACCGTAACACTGCACACAATGATTTCCGTTTCCCTGTGCAATATGTGAACCGTCCTAACCTAGACTTCCGTGGTTTCTGCGGCACGATTGCTTTGGGCGATATTCATGTGGGTGACCGCATTGTGGCTTTACCATCGGGCAAAAGCTCAACCGTGAAAGAGATTGTGACCTTTGATGGTAACCTAGAACATGCCATTGCTGGACAAGCCGTTACCCTGACCTTAAATGATGAAATTGATATTTCACGTGGTAATGTTTTGGTTCGTGAAGATCAGGCACGTCCTGAAATTTCACGTGCTGTAAATGCCACAGTGGTGTGGATGGCCGATCAGCCTTTATCGATTGGTAAGTTGTATAACTTAAAAGTGGGTACGCAAACTGTGCCTGCGAAAGTCACCGCAATTCATTACCGCACCAATGTAAATACTTTGGAACAGGTGCAGGTTGAACAACTTGAACTGAATGCAATTGCTAATGTAACGATCGAATTTGATGCACCGGTCGTGTTCGACCGTTATCAAGACAGTCGTTATACAGGTTCATTTATTTTCATTGACCGTCTTAATAACGTGACCATTGGTGCGGGTATGGTTGAAGCTTGTGTAGAATGGTCTGCACACAGCGCGCCAGTCACTGCAGAAGATCGTGCTGCACGTTTAGGTCAGAAGCCTGCTGCAGTCAGCGTTTCAAGTCAAATTTTAGCGCAGGCTCAGGCCATTGAAAGTTTGTTGATTCAGCAGGGTATTGTTGCAATTGCCAAAGCAGGGTTAGATGCTACGCAAGTTGCGTTACTGCGTGAAACAGGCATTGTGGTGATTAGTGATGTAGAAAGCGGTGCCGATGCGCAGTTAAGTGCAGACACCATTGAAGAATTGGCAGAAAAAATTATTGCGCTAGTTCGTTTATAAAATCGTAGCTGCAATACAGATGAACCCGCTTTCAAATGAAAGCGGTTTTTTTTATGGGGGTATCGAACTGAAAGATTGTTGTACTCAGGATTGCTCTGATCGTTCTGTATTAAGATGTTTGAGCATGGGGGTGAAATGCCCATAACTAATTTTTTGTGGTTGAATTTCAAAATCGTATTTTTGATAAAACATCAGCGCAGTCTGTGTGCTAAACACACTGATTTGCGATACATTTTTAGCCCGTAAATGAGCAATAGCTTCAAATAACAAGGCCTGACCAATACCACGCTGTTGTACTTCAGGTGCAATCGCATGTTGTAAAATTTGCCCGCGATCACTCATCATAATAAAACCAACCACCACATGCTGTAAGACATAGACCCAGCAATTGTTGTAGTGCAACAGCATTAAAATATTTTCATAGTTTTTCGTTTCAAGCCATGCCTGAATTTTGGCTTCATTACGTTGATGATCTTGAATACAAGACCGAATACTGGCGTGTAATACCGCAACCAAATCGGAGACATCTTGAATTTGTGCAGCTCTAATCATCTAAGCTTATAGTTATAGATAAAAACAAGGCTCTATTGGAAGGGAAAACACCTGTAAGAAATAGCAGAAATTTGTTGTGTTTTACTTCATTATGATGATGCTCAAGTCGTATTTTTGAGTAAAAGCGTAGTATTGTGTAATTCAAGCATGTCTAATTGAATTTAAGTATAAGAAGCTTATTTGTGTATCTATTGATGATCTTTAGCAGTATAGGTTTAGGTTTAATCCGTTGCTAAGGATGTGTTCGCACAGTACACAGAATAGACGCTAAGCGCTGAAATCGTTATACTTTATTCAAGCGCCCGAATAAGAGCGAAGACCAAGATGGCAAAACTATTGTTGTGGATTTTGTTCTTCATTGCAGTCTATGCAGTGTGGAAAGTCTGGTTCAAAATAAAAATTAATCGTAGCTTTCAGCAAAGCTGTCAAGATATGGCCAATATCGTACAAGACCCGATTACCCACAAAGCACCTCGTGCTGTAGAAGAAGTGGTTGAAGAAGTCGCCGAATACGAACAGCAATTATTTGACGATGTCGCAGCGTTATTTTTAAGCCTAAAAGTTTCTACTTCCGACCCTGATGATGCCACAGCCATACAGCAAGAATTACTCAATAAAATGCCTGCTAAAGCCCAAACGCAGATTCGTCAGTTAGATTTAGGTGAGTGGTCGATTTACTGGAGTTTTTATCAACAATCTTTGGAATATTATGTGGGTAAATATGGTGTTTTTATTACCCATGTAGACCGTTTTGGACAAGAACATAAATATAATCATGCAGATGTATAAAGCCAATTTTATCGGGTGTTTATTTTTATTGTTTTGACTTGTTCTTAACTCAGTCTGAGTTTGAGCAGTATTACAGAAACAAGGTATCATGCATTTTTCTTTTTCATAGGCTGCATCAATGTCGGTTTTAGAAATCATTGCTGTATTGATCAGTGTCTTAGGCGTGACGTTAACCATCAAACGGCATATTGCTTGTTGGGTGGTAAATTTTATTGCCTGTTTGTTGTATGCCTATTTATTCTTTGAATATCAATTGTATGGCGAAACGGTATTACAAACCCTATTTATGGGCATGGCTGTTTATGGTTTTTTCCAGTGGAAAACTGCACAGCAGCAAAAACAACATATCATCATTCAAAGCTTGCCACTCTCTAAAATGTGGCTGCAAATTGCACTGAGTAGCATACTGGGTTTACTGTTTGGGCTAAGTTTAAAGTGGTGGACGCAGGCTTCACTGCCTTTATTGGATGCACAACTGGCAGCTATGAGTCTATTGGCAACCTATTGGACCAGTCGTAAATACTTGGCTACATGGGTGTTATGGATTGTGGTCGATCTGGTGTATATCGGCATGTTTATTTACAAAGAGTTGCTGTTAACGGCTGTGTTATATGCAGGTTTTGTGGGTCTTGCTTATTTGGGCTGGCGTGAATGGCATAAAATCCGACAACAACATGCGGCACATTCTGCGGTGTGATGGCGTGTAGCGATGAGCAATTTAATTGATTTTAAACAGGCGCAGCTTAAACAATTTGATTTATTGGCATTGGATATTTTAGCGTATCCTGAGCGTTATTTACAGTTTGATTCGATTGCAGATTTTTATCAAGCCCAATGGTTGGATGATTTTCCTCAAGGCACCACTTGGTATGCCACAGGATTGGATGATGGGGCAGAGCATTTTTATGCCAAAATCGAATTTTGTGGGCATTATCTTACTTTATATAGTCATGATATTTATGCTGCTGAATTTGGCATCCTACACACAGATTTGAACAATTAGAGTCAATGACAGCAGGTGGAAAAAATACTTTAATAGCCTGAAAATAAAGTTGTATTTAGGATATAAAACAACTTATACCCGTTGAGCATCAGCCAAATTATATTGCACGATGATGCTAGACCTACTCCATCAATAAACAAAATAAAAGGAACTCAAATGGCTCATCAATTTACTGTTAATGCCACTATTCATGGCGTTTCAATTGACGAATTTAAGCGTTTAGTGGCAGATATTGCGTTACATGAAGCGGTGTGTAAACGTATTCCAGGTGAAAATTTAGAAATTTTAGAATCAAAAAAGAATGGTGATATTTACACCCTGCGTCGTGCTTATAACTTGGATGTGAATATTCCAGATATGGCAAAAAAACTATTAAAAGATGCATTTCGTTTAAAACGTAATGATGTGACCAACTTATCAGCACTTACTTCTACAGTTGAGTTGGGCGCTAACTTACCTTTGGAAGCCAAAGGCGAGCGTACCGTTACAGGTAATCAAGAAAAAATTGAAATTCAGTTGGACTGGACCATTAAAGTTAAAGTTCCATTGATTGGTGGTATGTTAGAAAAACATGCAGAAGGTGAAATCCGTCGTTTCAGTGAGCTAGAAATTAGCATTGTAGAAGATGAGCTTAAGAAAAATTTAGCCGCTTAAACTGTTTATTTAAAACACGAATGCTTAATTTGTATTTAGCGCTGCCTATTGGGTGGCGCTTTGTTTTTTTGTAGCTGGGATGGCTGCACTTGGTCATTTGCAGCACTGGTTTTTAAGTCAATTGTAGATGCGAAGCATAATATATTAATTATTTAAATATATTATATTTATTATGCTACTATTTTAATCACATCTAAATTGACTCTGAGATCAACCATGAAATTGATTAAGCTGTTGTGTCTGTCTTTATTCCTGAGCTTTGCAAGTCTATCGCCTGCTATGGCAGAGAATAACAAAGATCCGCTATTTGTATTGCTCACCAGTAATGATGCACACCGTACCAAAATGGCAATTGGCATGAGCAATAACCAGTTTGGCAAAGGTCATCCACTGACCATTTACTTGGTTGATCAGGGTGTGATGTTGGCATCTAACCGTTTTGAACATAAATATGCTGAGCATCAAAAAATGCTAAAAAGCATTATGGCCAAAGGTGGTGAGGTCTATATTTGCAAAATGTGTATGGATCAGTATGGTGTTGCCGAGGGTGATTTAATCAAAGGTTTAAAATATTCAAATCCAGATGTGATGGGTGAAGCGATTTTCCGCCCAGGCACACAGACCCTGAGTTGGTAATATTGCTGCTTTAAAGTGCAAAAGCCTTGTTGAAAAACAAGGCTTTTTTTATTGAAGGAAGTTTTAACGCATGGCGTATTTTTTTAAACGATAATCCAGTGCGGCACGTGAAATTCCCAATAAGCGGGCAGCTTCAGATACATTCTGTTTGGCTTTTTGCATGGCGGTCATAATCAATTGTTGCTCATGCTGTTCTAAGTCAAAACCTTCGGTGACCAATCTGTCTAAATCTGTGCTGTCTTGCACATCTTCAGCATCGTGTTCATGCTTTTGTGGGAATAACGCATTCAGTTTAATCATTTGTTGCGCTTCGGTGAGCAGTACTGCACGCTCCAACAAGTTTTCCAGTTCACGAATGTTGCCTGGCCAAGCATAACTTTGCATAAAGGCGGTGGCTTTTTCACTTACTCCCTGAATTTGTTTGTCGTACATTTTTTCAAAGCGTTTTAAAAAGTGCTCAACTAAAAGGGGGATATCTTCACGGCGTTCTCTGAGCGGTGGAATCTGCACGGGAAAAATATTCAGGCGATAATACAAATCGGCACGGAAACGTCCTGCTTTAACTGCCTGTTCTAAATCTTCATTAGTGGCGGTAATCACACGGACATCTAAATGCCGTGTTTGTGAATCCCCAACACGTTCCACTTCACCTTCTTGTAGCACACGCAGTAAAGCCGCTTGAGCGCGTGGTGAAAGCTCAATCACTTCATCTAAAAAAATAGTGCCGCCATGGGCGCGTTCGAATTTACCTAAGCGTGATTGATGTGCACCTGTAAAGGCACCTTTTTCAACACCAAACAGTTCAGATTCAATCAGTTCAGGCGGAATTGCCGCACAGTTGACCGCAACAAAAGCATGTTCTTTACGTTGACTGAGTTCATGCACACCACGGGCAAAGGCTTCTTTACCTACACCAGTTTCACCTTGTAGTAAAATCGAAACTTTGGCACCAGCGGCTTTTTTCAGCAGGTCACAGACCCGTTGATAGGCAGCTGATTGCCCCACCGAGCTGAACATGCTGTAGTCATTTTTACTGGTGGCATAAATCGACTTTTTCAGTTCATACAATTCAGCTTGCAGTGCAATGAGTTCCTGTTCCATCGGTTCAGGCGACATGAACTGAATCAGCTCATCGGCATTTTCCCATTCACTGAGTTGTTTACCAATAATACGGCAATGCTCACGCCCGCAGGCTTTACATTCCACTTCCTGATAAATAATGGTCATGCCTGTGGCAAAACTGCTGTAACCGCAAGCATAGCCCAGCAGCATCCAGCAGGAAGGTTCGTGACTCAGTCCAAATTGCTCAACATGCACATCGGCTTCAAAAGAGTTATGCCAGTTTAAGTCTGCATAAAACTGTTTTTTCTTTTGATTTAAAATCAATTGATTGGCAGAAACTTGCACCATGCCACGAATACCGTGCATTTGCGGCCCTGCCATAAAAGCCTGTTCTTCATTTAAACCTGGGCGCATTTTAGTAGTGACTTCTGCATCTTTCAGACCTGCCTGATAGCCCAAACGAATAAAAAAGCGTTTGGTGCGTTCCATTCCAATCATATTGGCAAGGTCTTTACGCAAATAGCCCATGATGCTGGTATGCATCAGCAACATGCGATATTCATCAAACCAGATTTGTCCACGCTCAGTGTCAAAATGTAGTTTGGAAAGCAGGTCGTGAATTTCCTGAGGATGACCTGCATATTTGCCGCTGCTGTCGTATTTTACTCGTACCATGCGCCGTGTTTAATCCATTAAATTCGAGGCTGTTTAGCCATCTTATGCAAATTCGTGAAAATTCAATAATACCTAAACAGCATCATGCCAAACCTTAAAGGTATTTAGTTGTATCTATATGTTTTTGTTGTTTTTATTCCGTCTTTATCATAAGCGAATTGCATAAAGCCCAAGGGTAAATTTTTGTATCTGTACGGGCTGTATTTCATCAAATCATGAAATCTTAAATTTTTTAAACATCAAAATTCATCAAATCATGAAATCCAAATTCTTATAAAAACACTCAGATTTTTTAAGTTGCTGTTTTTCAATGTTTTTATAAAGTTGGCACGCTTGTTGTAATAGTAAAAGTAAGCAACAGATGCATGAAGCAACTGAAGCAAGTTCTGAATGAATCAGATCTTGTAGGAGAACAATATGAAGGATGCAACAGGCGCATTGCCCTTAACCAAATATATTCGGGTAACGGGCGATATTAATGCCGCATTTGTCGAGTTCGACTTTGCCATTCACGATCCCACTTTATATGTGGAGTTGGTGTTACCGCAGCAAGCATTCCGCGAGTTCTGCGCAACCAATCAAGTGGTGGAAATGAGCGAACAACAGCAAGCCGTGAATGATGCTGAAGAAGACAAATGGCGTTACGGCATTGAACACGACACTTTAGTCGGTGCACAGCGATACAACATTGATCATGAAGATCAACACTGAATGCTTAAGGAGATAAGCGATGACTTTAGAAATTAAAACAGCGGGTATTGAGCCAATTCGTCAAAACTATGCCTATATTGAGCGCCGTTTTGGCAACAAGCCAGCCACCCGTTATCAGGAAGTCAGTTTTGATATTCAGGCGGAAACCAACTTTCACTATCGTCCGCTGTGGAAACCTGAAAAAACCTTAAATGATAAAACCCATACTGCGATTGAAATGCAGGATTGGTATGCATTTAAAGACCCGCGTCAGTTTTATTACGGAACTTATGTGCAGCATCGTGCGCGTTTGCAGGACATTGCCGAAAGTAACTTTAGCTTTTTTGAAAAGCGTCAGTTGGCAGAGCATATTTCTGAAGATGTCAAAGCCAAAGTGATTGCCTTGTTTTTGCCGTTTCGTCATATCGAACAGACTGCCAATTTACACATGATGTCGGGCAGTGCTTATGGTTATGGCACGGTGCTGACCCAAGCCTGTATTTATGCTGCGATGGATCGTTTAGGGATGGCGCAGTACATCTCACGGGTTGGTTTGGCACTCGATGGCAACACGGGCGAATCTTTAATTCCAGCCAAACAAGCATGGATGCAGGATGAAGCATGGCAAGGACTGCGCAAGTTGTGTGAAACCAGTTTGATCGAGCAGGACTATTTCAAACTGTTTTTATTACAAAACTTGGTGATTGACAGCTTTATGAGCGAATTGGTTTACACCCAATTTGATCAATGGCTGGCACAGCATCAAGCACGTGACTTGGCGATGCTGATGGAATTTATGCAGGAAGCCATGGCAGATTTACGCAAATGGTCAGACAGCGTATTTAAAACCGCAGCTGCAGAATCTGCACATAACAAACAATTGTTGAGCCAGTGGTTAGCCGAATATTTACCTGCAGTGAAAGCGGCATTTGCAACGTGGGCAGCTGAGGCGTTGTCTGCAGATGCAGTCGACATTGCAGAACAAAAACTGCTGGAACGCAGTAAAAAAATTGGCATCGAACTCGAACAAATTTTGCAGGCTTAAGGAGAAGCAGCATGTCTAAGGTTTATCTCGCATTACAGGACAATGACACGTCGCGCTACATCATTGAAGCGATTGAAGAAGACAACCCAGATGCCACGATTCAATATCTGCCAGCCATGATTCGGGTAGAAAGCGAAACAGGTCTGATTGTTAAAGCAGAAACGGTATCTGAAAAACTTGGACAAGATTGGGATATTCAGTCTTTACAACTCAACATGATTACGTTGGGCGGCAACGTCGAAGAAGATGATGACAGTTTCCGTTTGCACTGGAACTAGGAATAAGGATGTGCACTGAGCCAATTTGAGTACAGTGCCGCCAGAACATATTGCTGCATAGATTGCCGCTAAAAAATTTAAGGATGATGAGCATGAATTCACAAGTTAAAACCCCAGCAAAAAAACTGAATGCCAAAGACCGTTATCGCGCACTTACTCGTGACTTGGATTGGGACTTTTCTTATGCAGACCGCAAAGAAGCTTTTCCATACGAAGAATTTGAAGGCATTAAAATTACAGACTGGTCTAAATGGGAAGATCCATTCCGTTTAACCATGGATGCTTACTGGAAGTATCAGGCAGAAAAAGAGAAAAAACTTTACGCCATTTTTGATGCTTTTGCACAAAACAACGGTCAAATGAACGTGACCAATGAGCGTTATTTGAATGCCATCAAACTGTTTTTAACTGCGGTAACTCCGCTTGAATATCAGGCATTCCAAGGTTATGCACATGTAGGGCGTCAGTTCAGTGGTGTAGGCGCACGTATCGCATCACAAATGCAGTCGATTGATGAATTACGTCACGTGCAGACGCAAATTCATGCCATGAGCCATTACAACAAATTCTTTGATGGTTTTCAGGATTGGTCGCACATGCATGACCGCGTTTGGTACTTGTCTGTACCAAAATCTTTCTTTGAAGATGCGCGTTCAGCAGGGCCGTTTGAGTTCTTGTTAGCCATTAGCTTTGCCTTTGAATATGTATTGACCAACTTGTTGTTCGTACCGTTCATGTCAGGTGCAGCACACAATGGCGATATGGCAACGGTCACCTTTGGTTTTAGTGCACAGTCCGATGAAGCACGTCACATGACTTTAGGTCTAGAAATCGTGAAATTCTTGTTAGAACAACACGAAGATAACGTGCCAATCGTACAGGAATGGATTGATAAGTGGTTCTGGCGTGGGACTCGTCTGTTATCTATAGTTGGCATGATGATGGACTACATGCTGCCAAACAAAGTGATGTCGTGGAAAGAAGCGTGGGAAACCTACTTTGAAGAAGCGGGCGGTGCGTTATTTAAAGACTTGAGCCGTTACGGTATTCGTATGCCGAAATATTCAGAAGTAATTACCAAAGAAAAAGAACACGTGTCGCATCAAGCGTGGTGGATTTTCTATAACTTCGGTCATGCAGCAGGTTTCCATACTTGGATTCCAACCGATCAGGAAATGGATTGGTTATCTGAAAAATATCCAGACACCTTTGACAAATACTACCGTCCAAAGTGGGAGTTAGCACGCAAGATGGAAGCAGAAGGCAAGCGTTTCTACAGCGCAGGCTTACCGCAATTGTGCCAAATTTGCCAAGTGCCAATGACTTTCACCGAAATGGATGGCGATCCGACCATGTTTACGTATCGTGAGTCTGTTTATAAAGGCGAGCGTTACCACACCTGTTCAGATGGTTGTCACGATATTTTTGAACGTGAACCTGAAAAATATGTGCAGGCATGGTTGCCAGTGAACCAAATTCTACAAGGCAACTGTGGTGGCTTAGATTTGGAAAACATGCTGCGCGAATATTATCGCTTCAATGTCGGTGCAGATAACTTGGATATTGAAGGTTCACCAGACCAGCAACGCTGGAAAAAATGGAAAGGTGATGCGGCTTAACGCTCATTCACTATCTAAAGTAAATATCTAAAATTTAAGTTATTTCAAGATTCAAATTTAAAAGGATTTCGGTTTGAGTCATTTGCGGCTCAAACCACCCCAATACGGAGAATGACCATGTCAGTACGCGCTATTCGCCCAGATTACGACTTTGAACCACGCGACCTACAAAAACACTATGGCGACAACATTTTGGTGTATGTGGGTTGGGATCATCACACTTTATATTGTTCTGCACACGCCATGTTGGTTTCGCCGCAGCAAACCTTTCAGGAATTTTTGGATCAGCAAATGCAGGCGGGTTTCCATCAACATCCTGACTTTGAAAACATTAAATGGGATGAAGTGCAATTTACTTTAAACAAACAGGTAATTCAGCCACGCCCTGAACAGACCTTGGCAGAAATTGGCTTCGATCAAAAATCACTACTGCGTTTTGTGACCCCAGGACTGAATGGGTACAAGGGCGCACACGTTTAAAACAGTAAGATCACAACAAAATAAAGACAGCAAAGCACAGTCAGTAAGTACAAGACAGGAGGTCGCAGATGAGCTATCAAGTCACAATTGAGCCAATTGGCACAACCATTGAGGTTGAAGAAGATCAAACCATTTTAGATGCCGCGTTACGTCAAGGCGTGTGGTTGCCATTTGCTTGTGGGCATGGCACTTGCGGCACTTGTAAAGTCCAAGTCACCGATGGTTATTATGATATCGGCGAAGCGTCACCTTTCGCGCTGATGGATTTGGAACGTGAAGAACACAAAGTGTTGGCGTGCTGCTGTAAGCCTGAATCAGACATGACCATTGAAGCCGATGTTGATGAAGACCCAGATTTCTTGGGATATTTGGTTCAGGATTATCAGGCCAAAGTCCTTGAGGTAAAGGACTTATCTCCAACCATTAAAGGTGTGCGCTTGCAGTTAGACCGCCCGATGGAGTTTCAGGCAGGGCAATACATTAACGTGCAATTCCCGGGTATTGAAGGCACTCGTGCCTTCTCAATTGCCAATGCACCAAGCGAACTAGGCATTATTGAATTGCATATTCGTCATGTTGTGGGCGGCAGTGCTACGACCTATGTGCATGAGCAGCTTGCGGCAGGCGACGCACTGGAAATTTCAGGGCCATACGGACAATTCTTTGTACGTAAATCGGATGATCAGGATGCGATTTTTATTGCAGGTGGTTCAGGTTTATCTAGCCCGCAATCTATGATTTTAGACTTACTAGAGTCGGGTGATACCCGCACCATTTACCTATTCCAAGGTGCGCGTGATGTTGCGGAATTATATAACCGAGAACTGTTTGAGCAGTTAGTCAAAGACTATCCAAACTTCCGCTACATTCCTGCATTAAATGCACCTAAAGCAGAAGACCATTGGACAGGATTTACAGGCTATGTGCATGAAGCGGTTGCCGATTATTTTGAGCAGCGTTGCGGTGGACACAAAGCCTATTTATGCGGCCCACCAGTCATGATTGATGCAGCAATTTCGACCTTAATGCAAAGCCGTTTGTTTGAACGTGATATTCACACTGAACGCTTCTTGAGTGCTGCCGATGGTGCAAGTGGTCAGTCACGTTCAGCATTGTTTAAACATATTTAACACATATTTAAAAGTGGATAGGTGCTGCAATATTGTACTGAGCCTATCGAATTGCAATAGATAAAAAGTTTCCAAGGAAGTCGGTCAGTGTTGAGGCATTTAGCTCAGCACTGACACCATCATCAACACAGTAAGGCAGTGTCAAAAGCCAAAATAGCAATGCGACAACCAGCAAAGCCAAAATAGCCAAGGAGAGTTACATGGACCGTCAACAAATTGATACTTTAGTGAAGGAAATGAACGTAGACACCGCTACACGCCCTGTCGATCAGCGTGTGCAGCAAATAGTGGTGCGTTTAGTGGCAGATTTATTTCAAGCCATTGAAGATTTAGACATTCAGCCTTCAGAAGTGTGGAAAGGTCTGGAATATATTACCGATGCAGGCAAAGCCAATGAACTTGGTTTACTTGCAGCAGGTTTGGGTTTAGAACATTATCTAGATTTACGTGCCGATGAAGCCGATGCCAAAGCAGGCGTAACAGGCGGTACACCACGTACCATTGAAGGGCCACTTTATGTTGCAGGTGCGCCTGAATCAGTCGGTTTTGCGCGTATGGATGATGGTTCAGAATCGGACCATTTAGATACGTTAATTATTGAAGGTACAGTCACTGACACCAATGGCAATATCATTGAAAATGCCAAAGTCGAAGTTTGGCATGCCAACGGTTTAGGTAACTATTCATTCTTTGATAAATCTCAGTCTGACTTTAACTTACGCCGTACTATTTTCAGTGATGCCAATGGTAAATATGTGGCGCAAACGACCATGCCAGTCGGTTATGGCTGCCCACCAGACGGCACGACTCAAGCTTTATTAAACAAACTAGGTCGTCATGGCAACCGTCCATCTCACGTGCATTACTTCATTTCTGCACCAGGTTACCGCAAACTCACTACGCAATTTAACATTGAAGGTGATCAATACCTGTGGGATGACTTCGCATTTGCGACCCGTGAAGGTCTGGTTGCAACAGCGGTAGATGTGACCGATGCTGCAGAAATTCAGCGCCGTGGTTTAGACAAACCATTTAAGCACATCACCTTTAACTTTGAATTAGTCAAAGACACTGCAAATGCACCATCGACTGAAGTTGAACGTCGTCGTGCAAGTGCTTAATCCCACACCTTAAAACACAAAGTTTTAACACGTTCGCCAATACAGCATCAGCAAGTTCTTTGTTGATGCTGCCCTTAAAAGTCGGCTGTTCGCGCATGAATGATTCAGGCGCAGCAGGCAGACTTCATCAAAATTTCTATTGAATAGGATGTTCTATGAATAACAAAATTTGGGCACTCATGCTTTTGGGTGTCATGGCGACACACGTCAATGCAACAGAAAACGGTTTAGATACATTTGGATTAGGCGCAGAAGGCATTGCAGCAGGGGCTTTACCACCAGCTGGGGTATACTTACTCAACTACTATCAGAACTATCATGCCAGTGAGTTTAAAGACGGCCCAGACAATTTCCATGCCGATGTGAATGTCTATATTCCACGTTTGGTATGGATGACCCCCCAACACATTGCAGGCGGTCAGTTGGGTTTATATGCTGCACAGCCTTTGGTCGATTTGCGTTTAAATGTGATGGGCATGTCAGACTCTAACAGTGGTTTGGGCGATTTGATTATTGGCAGCATGTTGGGTTGGCATAAAGGCAATCATCACAGTGTAGCTGCTTTAGAAGGTGTGCTCGCAACAGGCGATTATGAAGATGCCAATCCACAACGTCCTGTAGTTGCCAACTTAGGTAAGAACTACAACACCATTCGTCCTATCTTTGCGTATTCTTATTTGCAGCCGCAAGGTTGGGAGTTTTCCACCAAAATGTCTTATAGCTTCAACAGTGAAAATGACGACACAAATTATCAGTCGGGGGATTATTTCGCTGGAGATTATGCAATCGGTTATCAATTGAATGATCAAGTCAAATTGGCACTCGAAGGTTATGTATTTAAACAAACCACAGATGATGAAGTGAATGGTGTCAGTATTGGCAATAAAGGACAGGCTCTATCTTTTGGTCCCGCGATTCAATACAAACGTGATAATTGGTCTTTGGAAGCAAAGTTTTTGAAAGAAACCGAAGTGGAACATCGTCCTGAAGGACACTCTTCGACTTTGAAATTGGTTTGGGCTTTTTAAAGCCCGAACCTGATTCTGCAGTGTTGCACATCAAGCTATCTTACAAAACAAAGTCAAGTTGAAAGACTTGGCTTTTTTGCAGCATCATTTTTCAAGATGGCTTGCTTCTAATTACGTGCTTCCATAAGTTGAGTTTGGTGGACTGAATTTTTAATCTCTCACGTGTTGCACTTATGCGCTAAGATTAGGCATAGCAACAGGGTGCGTATTGCGAGCAGGAGAGCCATTTTGAATCAAATAATGGATGCCGATGTAATTATTATTGGTGGCGGACAAGCAGCATTGGCCACGGCTTACTTTTTAAAACGGCAAAAAATCAATTTTCTGATCTTGGATAATCAAACGCAGTCGGGCGGTGCGTGGCAACATGCGTGGGATTCTTTACAGCTGTTCTCTCCAAATACATGGAGTTCTTTGTCCGGCTGGTTAATGCCAAAAACCGAACAGGAATATCCGAAACGATTAGAAGTGATTGACTATTTAACAGCGTATGAAACACGCTATCAATTTCCTGTGCTGCGTCCTGTGCAGGTCGAAAAAGTCCTGAAGGAAGGCAATGATTTAATTGTGTGTTCGGCACAGCAAAGCTGGCGAGCCAAAGCCGCTGTGAGTGCTACTGGAACGTGGAGTCAGCCTTTTATTCCTGCTTATACAGGACGCGAACGCTTTTTAGGCACACAAATTCATTCGGCTCATTACCGCAATGCCAATGCTTTTCAGGGCAAAAGAGTCATGATTGTCGGCGGGGGTAACTCAGGCGCACAAATTTTGGCAGAAGTGTCTAAAGTGGCCGAAACTTTTTGGGTTACACAGCAACCGCCAAGTTTTTTAGCCGATGATGTAGATGGACGGGTTTTATTTTTACGTGCCACGGAGCGCTTAAAAGCCCAGCAGGAAGGTCGCAGTATTGAACAACCGATCGGTGGTTTGGGCGATATTGTGATGATTCCAAGTGTCAAAGAAGCACGGCAACGTGATGTATTACATGGTCTGCCGCCATTTGACTATTTAACCGAACATAGTGCAGTTTGGGCAGATGGGCGCGAACAGGAAATTGATGCCATTATTTGGTGCACAGGTTTTAAGGCAGCATTGTCGCATTTACAAAGTTTGAATGTGGTTAATGCACAAGGCACAGTCGATGTGTTAGAAAATCGAGCGTTACAACAGCAAAATTTATGGTTGGTTGGTTATGGCGATTGGACAGGCGCAGCCTCGGCAACTTTAATTGGTGTTTCCCGAACCGCACGGAATGTGGCAGAGCAAATTGCTGCGTATTTGCAGACAACAGCGTAAAGTCATTAACGTGACAAAAACTGTGTTTAAAAAATGAATCATGCAATTTCAGCCATAAAAAAGCCCTCTGTAGAAGAGGGCAAGAGGGTAACTCAAAAAATTAAAGATGCTCAATCATAATAAGGTGACAGTCAGGACTTACTGTTTTGGTAAATCAAACCAAATGAACTGGCTGTCTTCTTTTGCTTCAATCACAGCATTATCAGCAAATAACAAAGCATCGCCCGCTTTAACTGTTTGCTCGCCAATGGTGATTTCACCACGAATTACATGCACATAGTTTACCGCTTGTGTTGCTGTAACTTCTAAACGATGTCCAGTTTCTAAAACAGCTGCTTTTACTTCTGCCTGTTGACGAATGTGCATTGGGGCATTGTCATTCGGGCCGACAATTAAATGCCACTGGTTGGGTGCTGTATTTGGGTCACGTTGAATTTGCTGATACGTCGGCTCTGCATCGCGTACATTCGGCTGAATCCAAATTTGCAGCATGTGTACTTCTTCATCACCATTGTTAATTTCGCTGTGCTGAACGCCTGTACCTGCGCTCATTAACTGCCATTCACCTGCAGTAATATGGCGTTCATTGCCCATGCTGTCGCGGTGGGAAATCGTACCACTTAATACACAAGTCAAAATTTCCATGTTGTCGTGTGGGTGAGTACCAAAACCATTATGTGCGGCAATACGGTCATCGTTAATGACACGTAAGGCACTAACACCCATATATTTCGGGTTATACCAATTACCAAAAGAGAAACTATGTTTGGTGTCTAACCACCCCATTTTCACATGACCACGATCTTCACTACGGTGTAAATAAGCATTCATGATAATGCTCCTATCATTTTTTTAACTTGAACTAATCTTAATCTTTTCACCGCAGCCGACCTAGAGGCGAACTGCAACATGCCGTTCTAAAATTGCAACATGTGTAGATTTTTTGCAGAACCTAGACATTTTAGAGTTTTATCGCGGCATTAAAAAACCCACGTAAAAACGTGGGTCTTTTGCGGTTTAAAGCGATCACTGATTATTCAAGGAATTTTACAGTCACGCCAGAACGTACTTTACGACCTAAATCGTTTGCATCCCAGTTGGTTAAACGGATACAACCATGCGACGCCGTTTTTGAAATGGTCGATGGGTTTGGTGTGCCGTGAATACCGAATGATTTTTTACTTAAACCAATCCAGATATTCCCCACAGGGCCGTTAGGGCCTGGTGGTAAAGACAGCGGTTTTAAGTTTTTGCCCTGAATAAAGTTACTTGGTGAATAGCTGTACCATGGGTTTGGTGCAACACCTGTCACTTTATAAGTACCTGTTGGCGATGGAGTATCTGCACTGCCAATGGTTGCTGGGAATGAGCCGACCATTTGGTTTTGTTTGTTGAACAAATACAGTTGTTTTGCACCTTTGTGCGCCACAATCAGGTGAATGTCTTCAGGTAAGTCATTGCGAACGTTGGTCACCAATAACTTTTCACCCACTTTATTAAATGTTGCATTCGGATTTAATTTCTTTAAGAAATTTTCATCCATGTGGAATTTTTCACCTAACATTTCACTTACGCGGGTGTAGTACAAGCCTTTCATTTTGGCTTGTTCTGCATAGTCATGCGGAATAGATTTCGCATAAGGACCTTTTAAGTCCGCTTCAGTAACCGTGTATTCTACAAATGCAGGACGTGAACCTTGACGTGCAACCAACGCATCCCAAGTTTCTTTGGTTAAAATACCCGTTGGGCTAATGCCATTCATTTGCTGGAATGATGCAATTGCTTTTAGGGTGTTCTTACCACTAGTGCCATCAATTGCACCTGGAGAAGCATGTGAATTGTTCAGCATCACGTGTGCACGTGCATACACAGGGAACTGACCTTTACCAATATTTTCATACCAAGTGGCATTATTTAAACCATCTAAAGTCCATGAAACTTTTGGTGCTGCTGTGTTGGACGTAGCAGTTTGGCTTGCAGAGCTTTTTGTTGGTGCAGTGCCTACATCGGCAGTGGTATCTTCAGTTTTGTGTAGATCATCTAAGGTTTTTGAAGCCTTATTTAAATCATTTTGTTCTTGTTGCGTAATAGCAGTGTCTGTTGCATTTAGATTATTTTGTGCAGCCGATGCTTCTGTCGCTAAAGGATCAATCGGATCTTCAATAGCGGTATTGCTAATCACTTGTGGATTTAACGGTTGTTCAGCAGTAGATGCAGCAAAAGTAGTCCCTGCAAAAATGCAACTTAAACTCATTGCGAGTATTGTGCGAACCAACATGTAATTCAACCTTGAGAATTATTCATTTACATAGATAAAAACTAGCCAAGTATTGCAGAAAAACTAAGGAGATGCAGTAGTTGTTTTGTGTAAATATGCAAGATAACCCCAATTTTACAGTGACTTTTGTTTGTGTGATGTATTTCACATAAACGTAAGCTGAATTTGAACACTTAGAATAGGCTGAAAAGACGAGCAAGAAATGAAGTTATTAAAACTTCAACCTTTTTGATATGATGGCTGCAAGATTGAAAATGAGTTGGGAAAGTAAATGACGACCTTAAAAAATGATCGTTTTCTTCGTGCCTTATTACGTGAGCCAGTAGATTGCACGCCCGTATGGATGATGCGTCAGGCAGGACGTTATTTACCAGAATATCGTGCTACACGTGCGCAGGCAGGAGATTTTCTTTCTCTATGCAAAAATACTGAATTTGCCTGTGAAGTGACTTTACAGCCTTTGCGTCGTTATGAATTAGATGCTGCGATTTTATTTTCAGATATTTTAACTGTACCCGATGCATTAGGCTTAGGTCTGTATTTTGAAGTAGGCGAAGGGCCAAAGTTTCATAAAACGGTGCGTACCGAGCAAGACGTTGCCAATTTACCTAAATTTAATGCCAAGTCAGACTTAGACTATGTCATGAATGCAGTATCGACCATTCGTTCTGCTTTGGGCGGACAAGTGCCTTTAATTGGTTTTTCAGGTAGTCCATGGACTTTGGCAACGTATATGGTTGAAGGTGGTTCAAGCAAAGATTTCCGTTTCACCAAAAACATGATGTACGCACAGCCTGAAGTTTTACATGCACTATTAGACCGTTTGGCCGATGCAGTGACCGAATACTTAAATGCACAAATTGATGCAGGCGCACAGGCAGTACAAATTTTTGATAGTTGGGGCGGTGCATTGGCCCATCGTGAATATCTTGAATTTTCACTCCACTATATGCAGAAAATTGTGTCAGGTCTGCAACGTGAAAAAGATGGACGTAAAATCCCTGTTATTTTATTTACCAAAGGTGGCGGTCAATGGCTGGAGCCAATGATTGCAACAGGTGCAGATGCTTTTGGTCTGGACTGGACAACACCGTTAAATGTCGCACGTCAAACGGTGAGTGGTCGTGCCGCATTGCAGGGTAACTTAGACCCAGCCACTTTGTACGGTTCACCTGAAGCAATTGCCAAAGCAACACGTGCGATGCTGGATGATGCCTATGCCAATGGTGAAAAAACAGGTTATGTAGCCAACTTAGGTCATGGCATTACCCAATGGGTAGATCCTGAACGTCCTAAAGTATTTATCGACACGGTTCATGAATACAGTGCCAAATATCTATAATCACGTAATGATATAGATGGATCATTTTTAGATGTATCAGAGTAATTTCAGCTTCGGTCAGGTTGTCAGATCATGTGGATAACATGGTTAAAGTCAGGACTTGAGTTTTCGACTAAGGCAGCTTCGGCTGCCTTATTTGGAATTTTATTGCTGATTGCATTTGCACTCACTGCATCAATGGGTAGCCAGGAATATTTCGGATTTTTCCGTTACGACTATTTATTGTTTTATGCCTTAATTATTCAAGTTTGTCTTTTATATTTAAAACTAGAATCTTGGGCAGAAGCCAAAGTCATCGCTTTGTTTCATATTTTAGCGATGATCATGGAAATTTTTTTAACTCATCCACAAATTGCATCGTGGCAATATCCTCAACCTGCTGTCTTTAAAATTATGACCGTACCGCTTTTTGCAGGCTTTATGTATTCTGCAGTTGGCAGTTTCTTTGCGCGTTCTTTGCGTTTGTATCGGGTATCTTTACGGAATTTGCCGACTTTTAGCAATATGATGGCCTTGGCAGTGTTGTCGTACATCAACTTCATGAGCAAGTTTTTTATCCCCGATATTCGTTATGGCTTGTTTGCGTGGAGCGTTGTGATTTTCTGGAAAACCAAAATTCGTTTTCAATTACAACGGTCTCAATTACAACTGCCAATGTTGCCTGTATTGATGCTTTTGGCTTTTATTATTTGGGTCGCAGAAAACATTAGCACCTTTTATCAAATATGGTTGTATCCAAGTCAGGTCGATGCGTGGCACATGGTCGGCTGGGGCAAACTCGGTTCTTGGTATTTATTGCTGTTACTGAGTCTGGTTCTGGTCATGAAAATTTTGGGTTATCGCGATGCAGAAGGGCAGTGGACACTGAAAACTGAGGATCAACAGCAGCAGTAAATCTAAATGCTATCTTCAACACTAAAATCTATTTTCAAATTTAAGACCAATCTTTAAGCTAAAAACCAATCGACGCTACAAAAATGCACAAAAATAATGCCTGATTTTGTGATAAATGTTTTGCCTTCTGAGTGACATCTCGCTATCTTAAAATAGTGTAATAAAAATTACACATAGCAATAAAGAATAACGATTCGAAGCATAATTTTTCGAATAATAAATCTCTGGAGTAAGGCGATGATTAAAAAATTAGCATTGGCTGCTGTCTTGGCAGTGGGTTCTACAGCAGCATTTGCAGACCGTGATGCAGGTTGTGGTATCGGTTCTCAAGTTTGGGCAGGTCAGTCTGGCAAAGTTGCAAAAATTTTAGCAGCAACTACAAACGGTATTTTTGCAAACCAATTATTTGGTATCACATTTGGTACTTTAGGTTGTAGCGGTACAGGTACAGTAACTGCACAAGTTGTGACATTTACCAATGAAAATGCTGAAACATTGGCACGCGATATGGCAGTTGGTGAAGGCGAAAGCTTAAACGTATTGGCTGAATTGTTAAGCATTAAAGCAGAAGATAAAGCACATTTCTTTGCGGTTTCTAAGCAAAACTTTGCATCTATTTATTCTGCAGAAAACCAGACTTCTTTAGAAGTATTGGCATCTTTACAGAACGTGATGGCGAATGATGACGTATTAAAAGCATACGTTTAAGTTTGAATAAAAGCCCTGCATTATTCGCAGGGCTTTTTTATAGCACAAGAATACGTTTAAGCCTGAATATGTATATAAAATTTATAAAATGTCCATGAAATCCATTATTTTAAGTAGTTTAGTTTTTTTATCTCCTACGGTTTTTGCGTTATCTCCTGAAATATCTCCAATACAGATTCAGCCACTTACAGCCACTTCTACAGTACAAAATACAAATAAATTAGCAATATCTTCCGCACATTATGTGCAAAAAGCCAAAGACCTACACTTGGCAGAACAGGTGACTTGGCAGCGTTTAATGTATGCGCAGCAAGGCAAAAGTAAAGTGCAATATGCAGGCTATTTTGTGTCGGAACAAGGCGGAAGCAATTTAAACCAAGAGTTACTTCGCAATGTGCAGGCATTATTTGAAACAGCGCCTGCCAATCAATCGGTGCAGTGTAAATTTCCTGCACGTAGCCGCTGGTTAATTGAACAATTACAAATTCCTCAACAAGATTTGGCACAGGTGCAATGTCCTGAATTGGACGAATGGATTGGACAAATTAAACCTTATAAAGCAGTGCTGATTTATGCCACAGACTTTATGGGCAATCCAAGTTCTATGTTTGGGCATACTTTATTGCGCTTAGACCCAAAAGATCAAAAACAACTGAATTTAATTTCTTATGCTGTCAATTATGCAGCAACGGTAACGGGCAGCGAAGGTTGGTCTTATGCATGGAAAGGACTTACAGGGCAATATCCGGGTGAATATTCACTGATGCCGTATTACCGCAAAGTAAAAGAATATGGCGATTTAGAAAGCCGAGATTTGTGGGAATATGAACTGGCACTGAATGAGCAGGAAACCACATTTTTAGTGCAGCACATTTGGGAAATGAAGCATGTGCAATTTCCGTATTATTTTATCAGTGATAATTGTGCCTATCGCTTATTGGGTTTAATGGATTTGGTGCGCCCTGAGCTGAATTTACAGCAGCAGTTTAGAGTCGCATCTATTCCAATTGAAACACTAAAAGCTGTAGAGCAGGAAAATTTAGTGGCAGATGTTGTCTATCGTCCTGCTTTGGAAACTCAGTTATTGGCGCAAGCTAGACAACATGGCACAGCGTTGGCAAAAACTGCCCATCAAGTGGCCGAAGCAGAACCTGAAAATGTGGCGGCAGTTTTGCAAAATCACAGCCAAATCGATCAAGCTAAAATTCTGGAAATGGCTTATGACGATTTGTATCTGAAACTGATTGGACGCAAAATTGAAGCCAAAATTGCACAACCGCGACTGAGACAAATTTTAAGTTTAAGAAGTCAGATCAATTTAGAAAAACAACGTCAGGATGTCGCACGCCCTCAGGTCGATCCTGTGCAGGGGCATCATGCACGAAGCTTTGCTGTGCGTACTGGCGAGGTGCAAGGCGAGCATTTTGTAGAGTTGAGTCATCGACAGGCTTACCATGACTTACTTGATCCGCAAGGTGGTTTTCGTACAGGGACGCAACTCAACTTTTTAGAAGCTTCTGTGCAATATCGTGAAGACCGCTTAAAACTGAATCAGTTAGATTTACTCTCGGTGAACTCTTATAACCCAATGACCGCATTTAAAACACTACTTAGTTGGGGCTTTAATTTGGGTTGGCAGCAAGAAGCCCTGAATTCGCACGGGGCTTTTAGCGAAACGGAACAGCATGGTGTTTTAAGTTTAAAAACACAGTTTGGTTATAGCGTGGCTAATCAAGCGCGTGAACATTTGTGTTATGTGCAAATTCAAAATCATGTGCAAGCGGGTAAGGCTTTAGACAAAGGCTGGCGTGTTGGAATTGGCCCAACACTGGGTTGTCAAAATATCTGGTCAGCACGCATGAATAGTTTGGTTCAGCTTGAATTACCGTATTGGGAAGATCGTCACCAATGGCAATTTAAGCTGAACAGCCAGTTGCAATATGTACTCAACCCGCAGCATGTGTTGCGATTGGGTTGGGAATATCAACAACAGGACAAACAGGACTGGAACAAGACCAGTTTAGGCTATGTGCATTTTTTTTAAAGAGCTGTTGAATTTATACTGAATTGTAAAAAACCAGCTAAACAAGTTGAGTTGCTGGTGAAACCCGTTAAAATTTAGCAGTTTCTTTTGGCTGGGTTGTTGTGGATGTATCAAGAGTGTACGCATGAGCTTGCAGAGCAATGGAAGTCAATTTGCGAGCAATTTAAGCCAGAAGATTTGCAAGCGACATTCCAGTTTATTCAAGCACATGCAGAAGATTTTGTGATCGAGTTCTATCAGCAAATGTTGCTTGAAGAACATGCGACAGAATTTTTGTCTGCAGAGATGGTGAAGAATCGCTTAAAAAACTCTTTATATCAGTGGCTAATTTCCAGTTTTGAAGTTCCGTTTCAACACAATTATAACGAGATTGTAGAAAAGCAATTTAAAGTGGGCGATGTGCATGCACGTGTACAAATTCCATCTTGGCTGATTATTCGTGGTGTGCGCGTTATTATAAAAAAGGCTTTTGAGTTTTTTGCAACAGAAGCCAATAGCAACTTAAATCAGTTTAATTATTTAAGCCAAATTTTATGCTTTGCCACAGAAATTATGTGCCGATCTTATGAAATGAAGGTCGAAGTACATAATGATATGAAACATACCTATCGCTTATTTTCTGCCATGCAAGATGTTGCCGTGCACAAAGATCGACAACGCGGAACTTTGCTGGATTGGGAAAATGAACTGATGTTTCAGGTGGTGTCCGATCACACCAAAATGACGCAACCGATTTTATCTAAAACAGAATTTGGTTTATGGTTTATTCATAAAGCGGCTTATGCATTTTCAAGTTCAGAACAAGTACAAACTATTACTGAATTTATTTATCAGGTGGATGAATTAATTCAGAAAATTGGTCAATGTGAAAGTCAGGCACAGGCAATTGAAATGATTCAATCCATTCGTGCCAAGAATCGTGAAATTTTGCATTTAGTCGATCAAATTTTTCAGGTGTCTGAATATATCAGTTCAGGCAATGATGCCTTAACTCAACTGCTCAACCGCCGTTATTTAAATACCATCGTGTCCCGTGAAATTAATTTTTCACGAAAAAATAATTCGCCTTTAACATTGTTGGCGATAGATGCCGATCATTTTAAATCAATCAATGACCGTTATGGACATGCAGCAGGAGATGATGCATTACAGTTTTTAGCTGATGTGATTTTGCAATATGCAAAAGGCAGTGACTATGCCTTCCGAATTGGCGGCGAAGAATTTTTACTGTTACAGATTGATACCACCATTGATCGTGCCTTGGTAGTCGCTGAAAATATTCGTAAACGTGTCGAAAAAGCCACATTAAAAACATCAACAGGTGAAGAATTTAACTTTACCATTAGTATAGGTGTGCATGAATATGATGGGCATCCAGACTATCAACGTTTTTTTGAAGAAGTGGATAAAGCCTTGTATATGGCAAAAAATAATGGACGCAACAATGTGTCTGTAGGTTGAATCTGAAGATGTATCAAGCTAATTTTTTAATCTAAAACCCAAAAATCCCGAACATAAATTTCGGGATTTTTTATTTGATTGAGGAACTTAGCCACAATTTAAAAACTCTCAGGCACCGCACTTAAAAATTCACGACGGGCTTCTTTATCTGTTTTAAAGTCACCTACAAAAGATACGGTACGTGTGGTCGATTCCTGTTTGCCTACACCGCGCATCATCATGCACATATGGGCTGAATCAATCACCACAGCAACACCGCGTGCTTTGGTCACTTCAGCCACAGCTTCCGCAATTTGCTGAGTCAGATTTTCCTGAATTTGCAAACGACGTGCAAACATTTCGGTAATACGGGCAAATTTAGACAAGCCTAAAACATTACCTTCAGGTAAATAGGCGATATGCACGCGACCATAAAATGGCAATAAATGATGTTCACACAGTGAGTAGAACTCAATATTTTTCACCAAGACCATTTCACGGTTGTCGGATGGAAATACGGCATTATTGGTCACTTCGGCTAAGGTTTGGCTATAGCCCGAAGTTAAATACGAAAAAGCTTTAGCAGCACGCATCGGCGTATCTTTTAGACCTGGACGATTAAGATCTTCACCAACGGCGGTTAGGATGTTTGCGTAGGATTGCTGCATAGACATAAGACGTGTTCACTTACACTGATATTGAACAAGGTCGGCATTGTAACAGAAAACTATTGCAATGCCTTGTTTAAAAGATGAAACCGATTACTGTTTAAACTTTGGGTTCTTTTCGCTGCGTTTAAGCAACACTAAAACTGCACCAGTGCCACCTTGTTTTTCAGGCGCACTCACAAAAGCCAAAACATCACGATGCTGACGCAGCCAGCCATTTACATAAGTTTTTAAAATGGCTTCAGGGCCTTTGCCATGCACAATTTTAATCACGTTCTGTTTTTCATCTTTAGCCATTTGAATGATTTGCAAAACGGCTACCCGCGCTTCTTCTACCGTACAACCGTGCAAATCAACAGCTTCAAACCAGCGTAAGTTGCCTGCTTTTAAATCTTCAAAGACTTTATGTTGCAAAGTTGCAATGCGATAGCTCAGCGAAGCTTGGCTGCCCACAGGGTTAAGCATGGCTTGCGTATCGGACAGCAATGTATCATCGGTTTCCATAGGGCCTATGGCTGCTGCACGTTTGGCCAGCGTTTGGGCATCTGGTTTTTTCTTGGCAGTGTGTTCGATTTTTGCAATATTGCCTGCGTCCATTTTTTGAACGCCTTGCATTTGCTGACGAAACAATGCGAGATCATCTTCCTGTTGTTGCTCAGGCGTCTGAACTTTGGGTTCAGACGGCTTGGCAATGCTTGAAGTATGAGGCTGAGTGATTTGCTTTTTAAAAGATTTTAGTAAATTGTACTGTTCTTTAGAAAGCGAAGAATCATGTTTACTCATGGTATTTCAAATTGGATTATAGATTTTCAGGCTGACCAAACAGTGCCGTAAAGGCATGGTCAGGACGTGCTTGTTTCATAAAACTTTCACCGACCAAGAAACTGTGAATCTCATGGTCTTGCATCATGCGGACATCTTCTGGTGTGGCGATACCACTTTCAGTGACCAATAAACGCGCAGGCGGCAACAAGTTTTTTAAACGCAATGAGGTGTTTAAATCGACTTCAAAGGTTTTTAAATTTCGGTTATTGACCCCTAAAATACAACGCTCTGAAAGATTCAAAGCACGTTCCAATTCATTTTCATCATGCACTTCAACCAACACATCTAAGTGATGTTCAAAAGCCGTTTCCGACATTTCTTCCAACTGTTGGTCAGATAGGCAAGACACAATCAATAACACACAGTCTGCGTGTAAGGCACGTGCTTCTACCACACCATACGGATCAATCAAGAAGTCTTTACGCAGAGCAGGCAAGTTACAGTGTGAACGGGCAATCTGAATATTTTCATCTGCACCCTGAAAGAAATCGACATCAGTCAGCACAGATAAACAGGCTGCGCCTGCGGCTTCATATTGCTGTGCAATTTCGGCAGGGTCAAAGTTTTCACGAATAATGCCTTTAGATGGTGATGCTTTTTTAATTTCCGCAATCACCGCTGGGCGTTTGTTATGCAAGGCTTGTGCAAAGCCACGTGCAGGTGTTGCTGCACGTGCCAATTGTTCTAGGTCTGCATAACTGCGTTGTTTTAAACGCTCGGCAAACTCTTCTTTTTTACGTTCTACAATTTTACCTAAAATGGTATTGCTAATATCCACCATGATGCACCTTCCTGATTTGCTTTATGCTTCGTACTGTTTGAGCGTTTTGGTAAATTCAGACAACACGCCCATTTTTTCCAAAGCTTGTCCACCATAAATAATGTCATGTGCCAAAGCGACACCTTGTTTGTAGCTTGTAGTTAGACCCGAAACATAGATACCCGCACCCGCATTGAGTGCAATCATATTGGCCGCTTTTTCGCCTTTGTCTGATTTGTTTTTGCCTAAAGCATCTTTAATCAAACTCAAGCTTTCAGCAGAGTTTTCTACAATCAGTCCTGTTAAAGTTTGAGATTCAATTCCCACGCTTTCAGGGGTAAGTTCCCATTCGGTAATTTCACCATCTTTGAGTTCTGCAACATAAGTGCTCGAAGCAAGGCTAATTTCATCTAAACCATCTTTAGAATGCACCACCATGACATGCTCAGCACCGAGCTGTTTCATCACTTCTGCAATCGGGCGGCATAATTCATTGCTAAACACCCCAATGACAAAACGCTTTACACCCGCAGGGTTAGTCAATGGCCCAAGCAAGTTGAAAATACTGCGAATACCCAACTCTTTACGCGGGGTAACCGCATATTTCATGGCTTTGTGATGATTCGGTGCAAACAAGAAACCTACGCCCATTTCACGAATACAGCGTTCAGTTTGTTGCATGTTTAAGTCAAGATTAATGCCTGCTTGCTCAAGTAAGTCAGATGAGCCTGATTTGGTTGAAACCCCACGGTTACCGTGTTTGGCAATGGTTGCACCTGCAGCTGCAATGACAAAGGAAGAGGCGGTAGATACGTTAAATAGGTTTTGACCATCGCCACCTGTGCCGACAATATCCACGAGGTAAGGAATATCGCTGACATCAATTTTGATGGCAAATTCACGCATTACACGTGCAGCAGCAGTAATTTCATCAATGCTTTCGCCTTTTAAGCGTAAGCCCATCATCAATGCACCAATTTGAGCGTCTGTTGCTTCGCCCGACATAATCGCGCGCATCACATCTTCCATTTGAGGCTGAGTCAGGTGAATTTGTTTTGTAATATGGTTGAGTGCTTGTTGAATATTCATGTGATTTGACTCGCTCATTATGCGTAAATTTCCAAAAAGTTTTTAAAGATTTGATGACCGTGTTGGCTCAGGATCGATTCGGGGTGAAATTGCACGCCTTCAACAGGCAAAGTTTTGTGCTTCACGCCCATAATTTCTTCCATCGAACCATCTGCTTCTTTGGTCCAGCATGTCACTTCCAGACAATCTGGCAAGGTTGCTTGATCAATTACCAACGAGTGGTAACGGGTTGCAGAAAATGGTGAAGGCAGATTGCTAAAAATACCTGTGTTGCTGTGGTACATATCCGATAAACGACCATGCATCACGGTTTTAGCGCGCACAATGTTTCCACCAAAGGCTTGTCCTATACTTTGGTGTCCTAAACACACGCCCAGTAACGGAATTTTGCCTGCAAAATGCTGAATTGCAGGAATAGAAATCCCTGCTTCAGATGGAGAACAAGGGCCTGGGCCAATCACCAAATACTTGGGTTGCCATCGCTCAATATCTTCTAATGTCACGGCATCATTACGAACGACTTTTACTTCCTGATTTAACTCGCCAAAATACTGGACGATGTTGTAGGTAAAAGAGTCATAGTTATCGATCATTAAAAGCATGAGCTAACCTATTGAAAATTGAACACTTTAAGTGCTAAAGAGTCTGAGATAATTTGCTTTATTCCTGCGCCTATAATGAGAAAGGACTTTATTTTTCTTGTCGAAAAGAAGGTGGAATAAGAAAGCACTTATCATCATAGCAAATAATAAGCATTTTCTGCGGACTATTTATATGATAATCCCTGTTAAAGCTTATCAGCGCATTCACCAGTTCATAGATTTTCAAAGCTTATTACACATTGTTCAAGTTTGATCTGAAAGAAATGATCACTTGATCAAGCAGGGTCATTCAGCAGTCATATTTTAGCTTCACACTTATAGATAACGTAAAAAATGCGCTAAAAAGTAGCATCATGGCGCATGTTATTAGCGGTTCACGTCAGGCAGTTTGATTGCAAAACATCGATAGAAAATACAAATGTGTAGTAAAGGTATTTTCAATCAGCTTGCTCGAAAAGAATACAGATTTAGGATTTTTAAACGATCTTATTATTTTTGCTCAATAAAAAATAAAGTGTTGTTTAATATTGTTGAATAATTTGCATTGCTCAATGAAAGTACGGCACAGCAAAATACTTGCATAGATACAGTTTGAGCTATTTTTTGATCTACAATTCAACAGAAATAAAACATAAATGCACTAAAATGGTGCTATGTTTTGCAGTTTTAAATCAAATCAAATGAACAGTGTTTGAATATGGTGCAAATCGTATTTCTGACAGTATAATAGCGACAAAGTAATTTTTTTAAATGATGTATTCTCATACGGAATTCATGGTTTTAGCTTTGCTTTTAAAAGTTGGTACGCTAATTGCTTAATAACTGCCAACTACTAACACGCACTTTCGGGTGCAACAAAAAACATCGGAGCAAAATGAGCATGGCGAACAAGGTCCTTCAACTCATCCAAGAAAGTGGTGCAAAATGGGTCGATTTCCGCTTTACAGATACTAAGGGTAAAGAGCAGCACGTAACTTATCCTGCAGACAGTATCGATGAAGATACTTTTGAAGACGGTAAAATGTTTGATGGTTCTTCTATTGAAGGCTGGAAAGGAATCGAAGCATCAGACATGATCTTACGCCCAGATGCCAACACAGGTTTCATTGACCCGTTCTTTGCAGAACCAACAGTGGTTGTAACGTGTGATGTTATCGAACCATCGACAGGTCAAGGCTATGACCGCGATCCACGCTCTATTGCTCGCCGTGCTGAAGAATACTTAAAATCGACAGGTATTGGTGATACTGCTTTCTTTGGTCCAGAACCAGAATTCTTCGTATTTGACGAAGTAAAATGGGACATCGATATGTCTGGCGCGCGCCACACATTAATCGCTGAAGAAGCTGCATGGTCTACAGGTAAAGACTACGAAGCTGGTAACTCAGGTCACCGTCCACGTGTGAAAGGCGGTTATTTCCCAGTACCACCAGTAGATTCTTCTCAAGATATGCGTGCAGATATGTGTGCAAAAATTGAAGAAATCATGGGGCCTGGTCGTGTAGAAGTACATCACCACGAAGTTGCATCTTGCCAGTTAGAAATTGGTGTGAGCTTCAATACCATGGTGCGTAAAGCTGACGAAGTGCAACAGTTCAAATATGCAGTTTGGAACGTTGCGCATCAATATGCAAAAACTGCAACCTTTATGCCTAAACCAATGGTAGGCGATAACGGTTCAGGTATGCACGTACACATGTCTATCTCTAAAGATGGCAAAAACTTATTTGCAGGTGATGAATACGCAGGTTTGTCAGAAATGGCGTTGTACTTCATTGGCGGTATTATCAAACATGCCCGCTCTTTGAACGCGTTGACTAACCCATCGACCAACTCATATAAGCGTTTAGTACCGCACTTTGAAGCACCAATTATGTTGGCTTACTCAGCGCGTAACCGTTCTGCATCTATTCGTATTCCTTACGTGTCTAGCCCGAAAGGCAAACGTATTGAAGCACGTTTCCCTGATCCAATGATGAACCCGTACTTAGGTTTTGCGGCATTGTTGATGGCGGGTCTTGACGGTATTCAAAACAAGATTCATCCAGGTGAAGCTGCAGACAAAAACTTGTATGACCTTCCGCCTGAAGAAGAAGCGAAAATCCCAACTGTGGCACACAACCTAGAAATGGCGCTTGATGCTTTGAAAGAAGATCACGACTATTTATTAAAAGGTGGTGTATTCACCAAAGACATGCTTGATGCTTATATCGAATTGAAAACTGAAGATGTACGTCGTTTGAACACGACGACTCACCCAGTTGAATTTGATATGTACTACAGCTTGTAAGACATCGAAAATCTCAAATTTGAAAAACCCGCTTCGGCGGGTTTTTTGTTTTAGATTGGGTAATCATGGTTTTAAGTTGGCATGGATTTTATCAAAATATAAGAATTCGCTTAATTTTTTTTGGATAATTGCAGGGAATTGCGCCATCGGTCACAAAACTTTGCCTAAATTTGGGCTACACTAGGCTATCTTGTTAAGGTGGTGGAACATGCGAACACAGCCTATTTTTCCCAAGCAGGAAAATCTGCCTTCTGAATTAAAAACATGGCTATATGCAGCAGGTTCTTTGACCCAACAACTGACTCAGCTCGCAGGCGGACAATTTAAAGTTGAACCACTGCAGCAATCTTTTCAGCGTTTAAATTTACAAGATGCCCAGTGGATGCAAATGCCACATTGGCACACTTCATGGGTGCGTGAAAGCTATTTATATGGGTGTGATGAACAGCCATGGGTCAAAGCCAAAAGTATTTTTCCGATTCTAAGTTTGCAAAGCAAAGCCCGTTTATTTCAGCATATTGGCAATAAACCCATTGGCTGGTTTTTATTTCAGCGTACCAATCCGTTGTGTCAAAGGCGTGTGGTTTTGCTCGATGAAGGCTGGACACGACAGAGTTGCTATACTTGGCATGGCTGTAAATTTATTGTGCAAGAAACTTTTTTACCGCGTTTTGAGCAATTTATTCAACAACATTAAGATACGAGATTGGTATGGCATTGGTACAGCAGATCACGTGGCGTGAGCGTTTAGAAGCATATTATTATTTGTGTCGTTTCGATAAACCGATTGGCACAGAACTGGTGTTTTGGCCAACCATTTGGGCCTTGTGGATTGCTAATCAGGGCATGCCATCTATCGGGATATTAATCCCTATGATTCTAGGCACAATTTTTATGCGCGCTGCAGGCTGTGCCATTAATGACTTTGCTGACCGTAAGGTAGATGGTCATGTAGAGCGTACCAAAACACGTCCTTTAGCCACGGGTGTGATTAGTGCCAAAGAAGCCATTTATGTATTCTTAGGTTTGGTTGCACTAAGCGCAGCCATGTTGTTATTTTTACCAATTGAAACTTTCTATTGGTCATTTGGGGCATTATTTTTAGCGTTTATTTATCCATTTATGAAACGCTACACTCATTTACCGCAAGTGTTCTTGGGAGCGGCATTTTCATGGTCTATCCCTATGGCTTATACCGCTGTAGGTGCAACGCCTGATCTTACTTGTTGGTTATTGTATTTTGGCAATTTGGCGTGGACTGTGGCTTATGACACTCAATATGCAATTACAGACCGTGAATATGATTTGAAAATTGGGGTGAAATCTACCGCAATTTTATTTGGTCGCTATGACATTCAAATTATTTCATTGTTGCAAGCGGGCAGTGTACTTTTGATTGGTACGGCATTGTGGTTAGAAAATTTACTGATTCCGTTTGGTTTAGCGGCATTACTGGTTGTGGTTGCAGACTTTATATACCAATGGAGTAAAACCAAAGATAAAGACCCGCAACGCTGTTTTTGGGCATTTCGTCATAACCGTTGGGTAGGGCTGATTATTTTTGTGGGAATTGTATTGGCTTTAATGTAAACCCTTTCATTGAATAAAAAATCTAACAAAGCATCTGATGATATTGCTGGTCAGATGCTTTTTTTATAGATATTTTTGCCGTATTTTTCTTGTTAAACCATTTGCGACTAAACCCTTTTTAACTCCTGAGTAATAAGTTGCAAAGCCAGATTTTGATTTTGCTTACGATAATTGGCATATAAATTTAAAGCTTGCACTTCAAAATTGGTATCTAAAATCACCACATGATCGGCTAAAAAGCGTAATAAATATTCAGGCACAAAGCTGTAGCCCATGCCCAGATTAATTAAATTAATATGCTGCAAAACATTGGTTACCCAAAGCAAGCGTTCTGTAGGCATCTGCTCCACAGGAATGGCGTGGGTGACGTGCTCATAAAAAACAGGCGAGGCATTTTGTTCGCACATAATTAAATTGTGTTGCATTACATCTTGCACACTCAAGCAAGTTTTATGCGTCACAGACTTTTGCCCCGACACCAAATAAATCTTTTCGGTCAAAATATGCAGGTTTTCAAAATCTTCATGTGTAATTGCATAGCGGGTAAAAGTTAAATCGAGTTCAGCATTTTTTAAACGCTGAATTTGCTCCAAACAAGTCAGACTTTGAATGTGAATTTGCAAATCAGGAATTTCACATTTTAAGCGTTCCAAAATTAATGGTAGAACTTTTAGCTCCGCTACATTCAACAAACCAATATGAATTTGATAGTTTTTTTGATGGGCAACTTGACGCGCTGAAGCAATGGCTAATTTTGAGTTTTCAATGGCTTGTAGGGCATAGGGTAAAAAAGCACGACCTTCATCGGTCAATTGAATTTGTCGCGCAGAACGATCCAGTAATTTTACACCAACTTCTTCTTCCAAATCTTTAATTTGTTGGCTTAAAGACGGTTGCGCGGTAAAGAGTTTATCTGCTGCTTTGGTGAAACTTTGTTCTTCTGCAACTGCAGCAAAATAACGTAAATGCCTCAATTCCATTCGCTTTGCCTATCAACCCGCATCTGTCTACCGCAATTGTAAACCAAAGCAGTTTTGCCGATACAGCATTCTGCATATCGGTCAAAAAATTCAGTACAAAGCCAAACTAGTGCTAAAACCAATCCATCTATAGTTTATACGCATACAAATAGGCGCACTTTTTGACTGGATTACACTGCAGCGCAAGATGTTTGCAACAGATTTGGCAGTGAAAGGAGTCCAGTATGTCGACACATTACGATACCGATGTTTTGGTAATTGGTACGGGGCCAGCGGGTTCAACCCTTGGCTTAGCTTTGGCGAATTATGGCATCAAAGTACAATTATTCACCCAGTTTAACTGGTTAGCCAATAGCCCGCGTGCACATATTACCAATCAACGGGCGATGGAAGTTTTACGTGATTTAGGTATCGAAGAACAAGTTAAAGCCATTGCAACACCGTGGCAACAAATGGGCGAAAGTTTGCTTACCACCAGTTTGGTCGGTGAAGAAATTGCACGTATGAGTTGCTGGGGAACAGGTGATGAACGTCACGGTGATTATATCAAAGGCAGTCCATGTCCTTTTGTCGATTTAATTCAGCCAAAAATGGAAACATTATTGGTAAAAAATGCAGCCGAGCGTGGCGCAATTTATAATTTCAATACCGAATATTTATCACATACCCAAGATGAACATGGAGTTACCGCAACTTTTCAGAATAAAATCACGAATACAGAATTTAGTTTACGTGCCAAGTATTTGGTGGGGATGGACGGTGCGCGTTCTAAAGTGGTTGAAGAATTGCAATTGCCTTTAGAAGGTGTAATGGCACGTGCGGGTACAGTTTATGTGACTTTTAAAGCCGACTTGAGTAAATATGTGGCGCATCGACCTGCAATTTTACAGTGGATTGTCAATCCTGAAGCCAGTTTTGGTGACTTGGGCATGGGCTTGTTACGTGCCATTCAACCTTGGAATGAATGGATTATGGGCTGGGGTTTTGACATCAGCAAAGGTGAGCCTGAGGTAACCGAAGCACAAGTTCGCGCACGTTTGAATGCCTTTGTGGGCGAAGAAATCCAAGAAGTTGAAATTGAAAAAGTATCCTATTGGTATGTCAATCAAACTTGGGCCACCCAGTATTCGGTTGGACGGGTATTCTGTGGTGGAGATGCCGTGCATCGTCATCCACCTTCGAGTGGTTTAGGTTCTAATACTTGTATGTAAGATGCTTTCAATTTGGGTTGGAAATTGGCTTATGCGGTGAAAGGTTGGGCAACGCCTGAACTCTTGGCATCATACAGTGATGAACGTGCGCCTGTAGGTAAGCAAATTGTCGCGCGTGCTAACCAGTCCCGCTTTGATTATAAACATCTAAAAGAAGTTTTTGGCTTTGATGATGGCGTTAGCACACAAGCTGAAATGCTGGATCTTATTTTTGCAGAAACCGCAGAAGCAGCCCAAATTCGGGAAAAATTGTATCAGGCACTGGCAATTAAACATTATGAATTTAATGCGCAGGGAGTGGAGTTGAATCAGCGTTATGTATCTAATGCCATGCTTGCTGAAACTAGCACTGAAACGTTTTTACAAGACCCGCAATTGTACTTGCAAGCCACTACACGCCCAGGTGCAAAAGTCCCACATACGTGGTTGATTGATGCCAAAGGTCATAAACATTCAACTTTAGATATTGTCGGTAAAGGTCGTTTTACCTTGCTGACAGGTTTGTCAGGCAAAGCATGGAAAACGGCTGCAGCAGAACTCAACTTGGCCTATTTAGATGTGATTCAGATTGGTGCGCATGAGCATCTAGATGTGTATGCAACATGGCAGCAAAAGTCTGAAATTGCCGATGCAGGTGCAGTGCTTGTACGCCCAGATGGTTATGTGGCTTGGCGGATGCAAGACACGCCATCTGCAGATTTTGAACATTTGGCGTGTTTGAAACAGGTTTTGTCGCAAATCCAATTATGTATTAAATAGACAGCTTTGACTGTTCAGCAATACTTTGTTTATGAACTGCCCACAGCTTGTACGCAGGCTGTGGTTTTTTATCTATTGATTGATTCAAAGAAAGTTGTAGATGAATAAACGTGCAAAAGCCACAAGAAACTTTGTGCCTACACTCGATTTTGATATATTGAGCTTCATTTTGATGCGTTTGAAATAGGAATATATGATGTCACAGTCTGAGCAGCAAAGTCCTGAAAAAAAGCCAAGTCTAAAAAAGATGATTATCTTGGCAAGCTTAGGTTTGTTGATTCCTATCTTTTTGGTCAGCATGGCATTTTTAGCAGTCAATAGTGATGCCAAAAATCAGGAAAAATATAAACAACAGCAGGCAGAAATTATTGCGCGTATTGAAGCGCGTGAAGCTGCAGCACAGCAAGCGAAGCAGGCGGGTCAGACACAAGCTGCTTCAGAAGCTACACCTTAATATCGAGTTGATGATTTCAACTCAAATCTGATTGTAGTTGTCTGATACTTGGAATCTCGGTGTATCGGACAACGCGATAACCTGCCTCGTGAAACATTGCATCCCGTTCTGCATCTTCCTGTTCTTTGCCAATATGTGAATGGTCATCTAACTCTATAATTGCAATGACCTGCATTTCTGCATTTAAGATCACAAAATCAGTCACTTTACGATTAAACAGCGCACGAATTTTATAGTGGTTGTTGGTGATTAATGCGCTAAACGCCACTTGTGCCAAGATGTGATGCTCAGGAAAAGCTTGTTTTAAACGCATAAACATTCTGCGTTCAAAAGCAGTCATCATCGGTTTAGGATAAAAGTTTTTCTTGGGGAAAAATAATTGCTTAAAAATTAAGATAAACAGGGCAAGGCTAGCCAAGCTGCCAATAAGCAAGAAAGTCGATTGACTGGATTCAAACATAGATGATGCGGTGTCGTTAGACCCTAAACAGCAGGAATAAAAAACCCACGTCATAATGCGTGGGTTTTTTAAGAATTTTGGCTCTCCCACCTGGGCTCGAACCAGGGACCTGCGGATTAACAGTCCGTCGCTCTACCGACTGAGCTATGGGAGAATCTGACACGCATTCTATGTGGGTATCTGTTTTTGGTCAAGCTGGAATTGAAAAAAAACCGTAATTATAGATTAACTGCTTTAAAAATAATCATCTAGCTTTGTTTCAACGCAGTTTTTAGAGTGCTTGAATGGCTTTTATATAATCTTCGCGTGTCTGTGGTGGGTTGGTTTTACGACATAAGTTAATTAATTGCAGCATCTCTTGCTGAGTCATTTCTGTTTTCACTTGGCTTTGAATTTGTTTTAAGGTGGCTTGTTGTTGTGCGTTCAGATCACGACTGCATTGATACAGACGTTCATACATGAGTGTCGCAGCAGTTTTATTGCTTTCAGATTTTTGCGTACATTGAAAAATTGCAAAAATCACCACAATCAGAATTGTCCAAAAAATCAGGGATTTTAACCAAGGCGCTTGCATGGGCTTTCAAGTTTTATTGTTGTTGATGAACCTAAGTTAGCGAAAAAATAGAGTCATCACAAGAGGGGATAGCCCGATCTTCACTGTATGGTTTTAATTTTGATTTAAGGGGAGAGTGAGGCCTGTTCCATTCGTTTAGAACATCATATCCACTATAAAAACAATAAAAATTGCAAAAAAAAATCCCACGTCATACTGCGTGGGATTTTTAGAATCTTGGCTCTCCCACCTGGGCTCGAACCAGGGACCTGCGGATTAACAGTCCGTCGCTCTACCGACTGAGCTATGGGAGAATAGATTGGCTCTCCAACCTGGGCTCGAACCAGGGACCTGCGGATTAACAGTCCGTCGCTCTACCGACTGAGCTATTGGAGAATCTGTGGGGCATTTTAGGGATGAAAGTTTAAGTCGTCAACACGTTCATCATCAGAAATGTATTGTTTGCTTTATAAATATTCATTTCATCTGCAAAAATAAAAAAACTGCCCATAAAGAGCAGTTTTTCTACAGAAAAATAGAAATTATTTTTCTACACCAGCATCTTGACCTGCGTATTTCGCATTTGCGTAATCCCAGTTTACAAGGCTTTCTAAGAAAGTTTTGATGTAAACAGGACGTGCATTACGGAAGTCGATGTAGTAAGCGTGTTCCCAAACGTCAATCGTCAATACTGCAACTTTGCCGTGCGCCATTGGTGTGTCAGCATTTGAAGTTTTCATAATAGAAAGTTTGCCATTCACTTCGTCAGCTACTAACCAAGCCCAACCTGAACCGAATTGAGTTGTTGCAGCAGCAGCAAATTCTTCAGCAAATTTTTCGTAAGAACCGAAAGCTTCATCAATTTTAGCAGCCAAAGCACCAGTAGCTTTACCACCACCGTTTTTCGCCATACAGTTCCAGTAGAACGTGTGGTTCCAAACTTGCGCTGCGTTGTTGAATACACCAGCTTTAGCTGCATCGCCTGCAGTTGCTTTGATGATTTCGTCTAAAGTTTTACCTTCAAGCTCCGTACCCGCGATCAAGTTGTTCAGGTTCACAACATAAGTGTTGTGGTGTTTGTCGTGGTGGAATTCTAAAGTTTCTTTGCTGATGTGTGGAGCAAGATCTTCGTAACCGTATGGTAAAGCCGGTAAAGTAATGGTTGTCATGTTTTCAATTCCTTGCATTTTGCTGGGTTTTAACATTAAGTGGCTCTATTGTAATAGATTTCGAGATCAAATTGCGCATTAGGTATAAATAACCATACAGAATAAGACTCGAATGTATACATCTAAAGACTATGTTAAACACAGATGTCATTTGAGTGAAATCGTTGGGTGAAACGGTGTATTAAATTGGGTTATTTAATTCAAAATAACTATACTCAATATTAAACTGTTCTGAAATAGCTTTTGCGAGTCGTTGTACACCATAGCGCTCAGTCGCGTGATGTCCGCAGGCATAATAATGCACGCCTAGTTCTTTGGCTTCATAATAGGTGCGTTCACTGACTTCGCCCGAAATAAAGGCATCACAACCTTGTTCTGCCGCTTTGCCAATAAAATCTTGTGCTGCACCCGTGCAGAACCCTACTTTTTGAATCTGACTTTTTTCGGCAGGAAGATGAATGGTTTTAAAGCCTAAACGCGCTGTGAGATAGTCACGAAATTCGGTTGCGCTCATGGCTTGCTTTAAAAAACCAATATTACCAATAGGATGACGTTCACTCGGGTCTAGGGCTTGCAAATTTTCTAATGCCAAACATTCAGCAATGGCAGCATTATTGCCTAGACTTGGGTGTGAATCGAGCGGTAAGTGATAACCCACCAAAGAAATATCATGCTGGATTAAACTTTTGATGCGTTTACCGCGCATGCCTGTAATTGGGTAAGGTTCGCCTTTCCAAAAATAGCCATGATGTACCAACAGTAAGTCTGCATTTTGGGCAATAGCAGCATCAATAGCCTCTTGAGAGGCAGTCACTGCACATAAAATTTTTTGAACTTCAGACTTACCTTCAATTTGTAAACCGTTGGGCGCGTAATCTTTAAATTCATGTGTATTTAAAGTTTGATCACACCATTGAATAATTTCTTTTAGCTGCGCCATAACTTTCTCAAATTGCTCATATTTAGCCAATATCAAAACATATTTTGTATTGTAACTAAAGCAAGACAAAACTCTTGGGCTTTTTTATGTTTCTATTTGTGTTTCGTTTTACAATAGCTCATTCAATGACTTAATCATCAAAAAAAATTTACTTAGAGGTACAAAACGTGCGCCGGACCTTTACCTGGTTACCTTGGGTGTTACTCATTCTGGTTATTATTGGCTTTGTGACTTGGCAACAACTGCAAAAACCGAAAGCGCCTGTGGCTGCCGATGGGGTCAAAATGCCTGCCGAGAAAGTTGAACCATTAATTGATACAACACGGACAGGTGGGGTGGTGTCGTATAGCGCTGCGGTTAAAGTGGCAGCGCCTGCGGTGGTAAATATTTTTACCACACAAAAAGTGAAACAAATGGATCATCCATTGTTAAATGACCCTGCATTTCGTGAATTTTTTGGCAATCAGTTACCCGATCAATTTAAGCAAGGCCCAAATGAAAACAGTTTGGGGTCTGGGGTCATTGTTCGTCCAGATGGTTATATTTTAACGAATAATCATGTGATCGCGCAGGCTGAACAAATTGTCGTGGCTTTGCACGATGGACGCCGTGCGGTTGCAAAAGTTGTTGGAACTGACCCAGACACAGACTTAGCGGTCATTAAAATTGATCTAGAAAAACTGCCTGTATTGCCATTTAAACTGAGTGGCAATGAAGTGGGCGATGTCGTACTTGCGATTGGTAACCCATTTGGTGTGGGACAAACCGTGACTCAAGGGATTATTTCTGCGACAGGACGTTCTGACTTGGGTATTAATACCTATGAAGATTTCATTCAAACCGATGCAGCAATTAATCCAGGTAACTCAGGTGGTGCATTGATTGATGTGGCAGGGAATTTGATTGGGGTAAATACGGCAATTTTCTCGCAATCAGGTGGTTCATTGGGCATCGGCTTTGCAATTCCTGCACAAGTCTGTCAGCAGGTTTTAAACTCGATTTTAAAAGATGGACGTGTGGTTCGTGGTTGGTTAGGTATTAGTTTGTTGCCTGTGCAACAAGACAACATTTTAGAACCTGCACAAGGCGGTGTAGTGGTTGCTGATGTACTGCGCGGTGGCCCTGCAGCAGAAGCAGGTTTAAAACGTGGTGACAAAATTTTAAAAGTGAATGATGAAGCGATTACTTCAACCTCGCATTTAATTAATTATGTTGCTGCACAAGCACCGCATACGACGGTGACTGTTTCAGTTGAACGTGGTGAAGAAGCCTTAGATTTGGAAGTCGCAGTCGGTGAGCGCAAAGTTCAAAATACCGATAAGCAATTTATTCCATTGCCTGAATAATAGATTTAACAGTAACAATTTAGCCTTGCCCGTTTGCAGGGCTTTTTTGTTGGCTAAGTAAATGGAGATCGACTGGAAATAACCAAAGTGATACGGATAACGTGATTTGATTTATCTCTGGGTAGATACAAAGAGAAGGTGGGCTAAATAAACTGTATTGATGAATGATGATACTTTTTGATAGATCTAATCAATCGAGGGTTTGGTTTTGTGTGGCAAGTGTGGATGTATTCGGTGTTGATGTCTTAGAAGATTTAAACGTGCTGTTTAAACATGATGGGTCTCAACTTAGATAAAGAAAGGCATAAAAAACAGCAACCGAAGTCGCTGTTTTTCTAGATCCATTGAAATTATTGCTCTTGCTGAATACCTGCCACTAACCAGTCTTGATTAGAGCCTGCAGGTTTTACAAAGTGCCAAATTTCTGTAAATGGTTGCGGTAAGCTGTTCAGGTCTTCGCTGACTGTACCTGTAAAGCGTACACTTATGACATATTGACCATTTTCAGTTGCAGAATCGACCACCATGGCATTCAAGTTAGAAAACTCTGCTACATCTTGGTCTTGGTTTGCCATAATGTCCTGATACATCGACTGATATAAATCAGGAGTTAAATAACGCTGAATTTCTGCGATATTACTGGCTGTGTTCATAGACTGAATATGGTTAAAACGCTGACGCGCTACACGTAAAAAGGTTGCAGGCTCTGAACCATCAGGCAATTGATTACCACTGTTGGTATAAGCTGCACCAAATGGCGCGTTATTATTGGCAGCTTGACCAAAAGGCGCTTGGGTAGAAGCGGCAGAACCCCCAACAGATTGACCAAAAATATTGGTATTGTCGTTACGTGGCGCTGCAGCAGGTGGTGTTTGCGCAAACGGTGCCTGATTGGCACCGCTGTTTGGCGCATACGGGTTAGGCGTTAGTTTTTTTTTTGCGCCCATCTTACGGAAAATGAAGAAGGCGACAGCAGCAGCGAGTAAAATCCAAATCCAGCTTGGAATACCACCTTTTTCCTCTTGTGCTTCGGCTGCACTGGCTTGGTCATCTGCCAAAGCATTCGCAGCAACAGCACCAATCGCTGCACCAGCAACACCTGCTGCAACCATACCACCTACGCCTGGGCCAGATTTTTGCTGAGCAGGAGCAGGTTGTTGTGCTGGCGTTGTTTGGCGAGGTTGTTGGTAAGACTGAGTTGGGGCTGCAGAACGGCTCATACCATGACTTTTACCGCCACCTGCACGTTTTGCTTCTGCTGCCAACGGTGCTACCAATAAGGTCGCTGTAAGCATTGCTGCAATCAAACCACGCTGTCGAACTTCCATCAAATTTTCCTATATTAAAATAAAGTTAAGCTGTGTATTTATGCAGGCATTTGCTGCGAATTTCAATATAAATATGATATTTTTTCTTGAAACTGAAAAAATATCATCCAAGGATTTAACCTAAGTTTTCACTTAAATTCATGGCTTCACTTAAAGCTTCATGCAAACGAGCTACCGCAATAATTTGCACACCTGCAATGGCTTTTTGTGGGGCATTGCCACGCGGCACAATAATGTATTTAAAGCCATGCTTAATGGCTTCTTTTAAGCGTTCTTGACCATTAGGCACAGGGCGGATTTCGCCCGACAAACCGACCTCACCAAAAACAGCCAATTGTTGTGGTAGGGCTTTGCCTCGTAAGCTCGAAGCACAGGCCAGCAATACTGCAAGGTCAGAGCCTGTTTCGGTAATTTTTAAACCACCAACCACATTTACATACACGTCTTGCCCTGAGGTTTGCACACCACCATGTCGATGCATGACCGCCAACAACATATTCAGACGGTTTTGCTCCAAACCTAAAGCTACACGTCTAGGTTGACCATGTGCATCATCCACCAAGGCTTGTACTTCAACTAAAAGTGGTCGCGTTCCTTCGCGGCTAATCATGACAATAGAACCTGGAATTGCCTCATCATAACGGCTCAAAAATATCGCAGATGGATTGGCAACCTCGCGTAAGCCTTTATCGGTCATGCCAAAAACGCCCAGTTCATTCACTGCACCGAAACGGTTTTTGACTGCTCGAATCATACGGTAGCGTGAGTCTGACTGTCCTTCAAAATACAAGACGCAATCGACCATGTGTTCAAGGACGCGCGGCCCCGCTAAAGCCCCTTCTTTGGTCACATGACCGACAATAAACAGCGCAGTGCCACTATTTTTAGCAAAACGAGTCAGCAAGGCAGCTGATTCACGAATTTGTGAAACACCACCTGGAGCAGACTGCAACGTTTCGGTATATAAAGTTTGAATCGAGTCCAGAATGGCTACCGCAGGGCGTTCATGCGCCAAAACTTCGCAAATACGTTCAACACAGGTCTCTGCCATGACTTTGAGCTGATCTGTGGGTAAGTCTAAGCGTTGAGCACGTAATGCCACTTGTGAAAGCGATTCTTCACCCGTGATATATAAGGCAGTGTTGTTGGCCGCAGCCATGTGTGTTGCAGTTTGCAGCAAAATGGTCGATTTACCGATACCAGGGTCACCACCAATGAGCACCACAGAACCTGTAACCAAACCGCCCCCCAATACACGGTCAAACTCACCAATGCCTGTGGTTAGTCTGGTTTCATGCGAAACAGATACTTTGTTTAATGTAGTAATTGCTGCAGCTTGTCCTGCATAGCCACCGCCCATTTTGGGTTGGGCACGATGCGTCACCGCAGGGGCAATACTGACCTCATGAAGTGAGTTCCATTCCCCACATTCTGAACATTGACCTGCCCATTTAGGATGATCTGCACCACATTGTTCACAGCGATAGACACTTTTTACTTTTGCCATAACCCAGTCATTGCATCAATTAAAAACTGACTACAGCATACAGAGGAATGTTCGCGAAATGAATGTTATCTGGATTTTTCATGGAAAATCATACAACCACGTGGGTGATTGTATGATTTATGATTTGAACGGAATAATTCAATGAATTGGGCTTATTTAATACAACTCGCCAGATTTGCGCTTCGCAATAAAGTCTTTAGATTCTTTGGCAATCACACCAGACAGTAACAACAAGGCAATTAAGTTTGGTACAGCCATTAAACCATTAAAGGTATCGGCAAATAACCAGACTAAATCTAGGGTGGCGATGGTGCCAATGAACACTGAAGCAATATAAATTAAGCGGTAAATCAACACGTATTTTTCGCCGAATAAATAAGTACAGCATTTTTCACCATAATAGCTCCAACCGAGAATGGTGGAATAGGCGAAGAAGATGATCCCGAAAGTGACGACCCAACCACCAAAGCCTGGCAATAACTGGTCAAAAACCTGTGTGGTGAGTACAGCACCTGTTGCACCACCAAAGCTATTACCTGCCATAATGAAGCCCATTACCAAAACAATCCCCGTGATGCTACAGACAATAATGGTATCAATGAAGGTACCTGTCATAGACACTAAACCTTGACGCGCAGGGTGGTCGGTTTTTGCAGCCGCAGCAGCAATTGGGGCAGAACCCATCCCTGCTTCGTTGGAGAATACGCCACGTGCAACCCCGTAACGAATTACTGCACCAATTGCACCGCCCGCAACTGCTTCACCAGTAAAGGCATCACGGAAAATTAGCTCAAATGCAGGCACGACAAGGTGTAAATTATTCAGGATAATAATTAAACCGCCTGTAACATACAGAATGGCCATAATCGGAACAATCACCGAAGATGCTTTGGAAATCGAGCTAATTCCGCCCAAAATCACCAATGCAGAAAATACGGTAATTACCACGCCAGTAATCCAAGTTTCTACACCTAAGCTATTTTCAACTGCTAAAGCTACTGTGTTGGATTGTACTGAACTACCAATTCCAAACGAGGCGACTGTGCCAAAAAAGGCAAAGATAATCGCGAGCCATTTCCATTTTAGTCCGCGTTCAATGTAGTACATTGGGCCGCCTGACATTTGCCCTTTTTCGTTTTTAATACGGTATTTAACCGCCAAAACACCTTCACCATATTTGGTCGCCATACCAAACAGGGCAGTCATCCACATCCAAAACACTGCACCCGGGCCACCGAGGACGCAAGCCGTTGCAACACCTGCAATATTTCCCGTACCAATGGTGGCAGAGAGTGCAGTCATCAGTGATGCGAAATGTGAAATATCGCCCGGTTCTTTTTGCGCTTTGTCGTGTTTGCAAAAGACTTGTTTAAAAGCCAGTGGCAGCATGCGGAATTGCCAGAACAATAAGCGGAAGGTGAGGAAGACGCCCGTTCCCACAATGAGAACCAGCATGTATGGACCCCAGACCCAACCGCTTAGGGTTTCCATCATCGATTGTAAATTTTGCATAAATTTCTTCTTATAAACGCAGTGTATAAATGCTTAGTTTGTGACTGTAGTTGAACAGTTGTAAAAATTAAGCAAGTGATATGCCAGTCTTTAAAACTTCCTGTTAAAAGAACTTGGTTTTAAGCACGTTATATTTTTTGCATAGTTTTTAGATTTTGACAATTGATGCCTTGAAATAAAATTGACTTTATCTGTGTCAGAAGTCGCAATTTTTCAGACCTGATAAGGTCAATCTATGCCAGCAGAATAGTAAGTAAGCTAGAATTTTTACTAAGCTCAATATAATCTCTCTGCATTAGCACTTTGGTCGCGGCAGTGATCGCGTTATACTTCATCGAAAATATTTTATAGGTGGTCAGATGCGTACCGTCATTTGCTGCATGAGTGTTTTGCTTACAACAGTGGTTTTGGTCGGTTGTGGTCAGTCAGGTACATTACAGTTACCCAATGACCCAAATTACGACAAACGCGCAAAATATTTGTTATATCCAGATGCTGCGCCTAAACGTGCAACGCAATCGGCAACATCGTCAGACACAGCCGTACCTGTGCAACAGCAGTTTGCTGCACCTGCTGCATCTACATCGACTACACCTTAACGCTTTCTAGATAAAGGATACATTCATGAGTTTTACCCGCATTCAAGGGGTTTTGCACGCCGAGCAATGTTCGCTACAACAACTCGCACAGCAATTTGGCACACCACTCTATGTTTATTCAAAAGCGACTTTTGAAAAGCATTATTTAGATATGGATCGTGCTTTCCACTTTATCGATCATCAAATTTGTTTTGCGGTAAAGTCAAACTCGAATCTTGCGGTATTGAATGTATTGGCTAAGTTGGGTGCAGGTTTTGATATTGTGACAGGCGGTGAATTGGCGCGTGCTCTCAAAGCAGGTGGTGATGCATCGAAAATTGTTTTTTCAGGTTTAGGTAAAACTGAAGCCGATATTCAAAAAGCGTTGGAAGTTGGGATTGCCTGCTTTAACGTAGAATCGCATGCAGAATTAGACCGTATTCAAAAAGTTGCGGCAAGCATGAATGTCAAAGCACCAATTTCATTACGGGTTAACCCAGATGTCGATGCCAAAACCCATCCTTATATTTCTACAGGCTTAAAAGAAAACAAGTTCGGGATTCCGTCTGATTCGGTATATAGCACTTATGAATATGCGGCTTCTTTAGCAAACTTAGATATCGTTGGAATTGACTGTCACATCGGTTCACAATTGACCGAAACACAACCGTTTGTCGATGCTTTAGATCGCGTGATTGTGATGATTGATACCTTAAAAGAAATGGGTATTCAGCTAAAACACATTGATATTGGCGGTGGTTTAGGGGTGACTTATAAAGACGAAACTCCACCAACGGTTGAAGAATATGCCAATGCTTTACGTCCCGCTTTAGAAAAGTTAGGTCTTAAAGTGTATATGGAACCGGGTCGTAGTATCTCTGCCAATGCGGGCGTGCTGCTAACAAAAGTTGATTTACTCAAACCGACCAATCATCGTAACTTTGCGATTATTGACGCTGCCATGAATGACTTAATCCGTCCTGCGTTATATGAAGCATGGATGGACATTCAGCCCGTAACCCCACGTACTGATGTTGAAACGCTAGAGTGGGATGTGGTTGGTGCAATTTGTGAAACAGGTGATTTCTTGGGTAAAGAACGTCAGCTTGCGATCAAAGAAAATGATGTTTTAGCTGTAATGGGTGCGGGCGCATACGGTTTTGTGATGAGTTCTAACTACAACAGCCGTGGTCGTGCAGCTGAAGTCATGGTCGATGCAGATCAAGCACATTTAATTCGTGAACGTGAAAGCATTGAATCGCTGTGGGAAAGAGAGCGTTTATTGCCATAAGGGGAATTCGAGATGTTATTAGAATTTACCAAAATGCATGGTCTGGGCAATGACTTCATGGTGGTTGATCTCATCAGCCAGCGTGCGTATTTGGATGCGCTGACTATTCAACGCCTTGCAGACCGCCACTTCGGGATTGGCTTTGACCAACTCCTGATTGTGGAACCGCCCGATTTACCAAATGTCGATTTTAAATATCGCATTTTCAATGCCGATGGTTCTGAAGTGGAGCAGTGCGGCAATGGTGTGCGTTGTTTTGCACGTTTTGTGCATGAACGTCAGCTTACGACCAAAACCAAAATCAAGGTGCAAACCAAGGCAGGCATTGTAGAGCCTGAATTGGGGCAAAACGGTTGGGTACGGGTGAATATGGGCTATCCAAAATTCTTGCCGCATGAGATTCCATTCATTGCCGATGAGCCTGATAACTTATATGACATTGCGCTGAAAGATGGTGCTGCATTGACCATTGATGTGGTGAACATAGGCAATCCTCATGCTGTGACCATTGTGCCTGATGTATTGACTGCCGATGTTGCAGGTATTGGCCCACAAGTGGAATCACACGAGCGTTTTCCACAGCGCGTCAATGTAGGTTTTATGCAAATCATTGACGAAAAACATGCGCGTTTGCGTGTGTTTGAACGTGGCGTAGGTGAAACCTTGGCTTGTGGTACAGGTGCATGTGCTGCAGCCGTTTCGGGTATGCGCCGTGGCTTATTGTCTAATTCAGTTGAAATTGAACTGGCAGGTGGTAAGTTGCAAATCGAATGGCGTGAAGGCGATGTGGTGTGGATGACAGGGCCAACTGCTAATGTCTATCACGGTCGTTTGGATTTAAATTATTTTCAGGGCTGATGTTTCGTTCTAACATGAACAGCTCTTATCTTACTTAAAAGCACTATTCAAAACGAATGGTGCTTTTTTGTATCTTGCAGCACGGATCAGGTATGCTGTACTGAATGTCACTCTAAAAACTTCTACTCATTATGCCGCAACTGATTTTTTTACCTGGCGCTTCAGGCAATACCGCATTTTTTCATCCGCTAATCGAAAAAATTGAAAAATTGCCGTGGCAGAATGCTGTAAAAATTGTGGCTTATCCTGAATTTAATCATCAACCTGCACATTCACAGGTACATGATTTTGCAAGTTTGCAGGCTTATGTGTTGGCGAATATCCCAGATGATTGCATTATCATTGCACAGTCGATGGGCGGTATTTTTGCAGTTTCTGCCGCGTTGCAATATCCAGAAAAAGTGAAAGGATTAGTATTGGCTGCAACATCAGGTGGCATGGATTTAAGTAGTTTTCAGGCGCAAGATTGGCGACAAGACTATCAAGCAAGTGATTTAAATTATCCTGACTGGTTTGTTGAGGTAAAAGTCGATTACACAGCAGACTTTGCTAAAATCGACATGCCTATTTTGTTGTTATGGGGCGATCAAGACTCGATAAGTCCGCTTGCTGTAGGTGAGTTTTTACAACAACAATTTCCACACGCCGTATTAAAAATTGTGCATGGTGGTGATCATTTGTTTTTAGAAACACACGCAGATCAGGCAGCTGAACACATTGCTGATTATTTAGAGCAGTTTGCCGCAGTTCAGCAATCGGAGCGTGACTAATGTACGATCCGCAGCAACTATTAAAGATGTGGCTCAAAGAACGAGAAATACAACAGCAGTCACCGCATACGTTAAAAGCCTACGCACGCGATTTAAACGATTTTTTTAGCTTTTGTGAGCAACAACAACTTGCCTTATATGATGTAGAGGCTGCAGATTTGCGCCATTATTTAGCGCAAAAAGTAGAACAGCAACAGTTAAATAGCAGCAGTTTACAGCGCATGTTGTCAGCGATTCGTCAGTTTATGAAATGGGCCGAGCAAGGGCAGTATTTACAATTTAATCCAATTGATAATTTTCAGCTAAAACGTCAGCCACGACCTTTGCCGGGTTTGATTGATATTGAAACGATTCATCAAATTTTGGATCAGCCTGAACCTGAAACTGAAGTACAACAACAAATGTGGCGACGCGATAAAGCGATTTTAGAATTGCTCTATTCGAGTGGTTTGCGCCTAGCAGAGGTACAAAGTTTACGTATCCGCGATTTAGATTTTAACCGTCAATTGCTGCGCATTACGGGTAAAGGCAATAAAACCCGTATAGTGCCTTTTGGTCGCAAAGCCAAAGATGCGGTGATGCAATGGCTGCAGATTTACCCTTTATGGCAGGGCGATTTTGTACCCGATGCAGCATTGTTTATTACTCAAAAAGGTGAACCTTTAAAAGCACGCCAAATTGAAAATCGGGTGAAGTTTCAGGCGCAGCGTGCGGGCGTTAATGTCGATTTGCATCCGCACTTATTGCGACATTGTTTTGCAAGTCACATGCTGTCGAATAGTGGGGATATACGTGCAGTCCAAGAAATGCTTGGGCATAGCAATTTAAGCACCACGCAAATTTATACTCATGTCGATTTTGATCAATTGGCGCGAGTTTATGATCAGGCACATCCACGTGCGAGTAAAAAGTAAAGCTTTACCTAAAGTCGGCATTATTTTTGCAAGTTAAAATATAGCTATTTCATACTGCAAATATTTTTCTCACAGTCAGTTGTAAAGCCTTTGTGCTGTACTTAATACTTTAAGTAAAAGCGCTTTCACCAAGATGTCATTGCAACTATTGTAGAATAATAAAAAAGTGCGTTATGCAGTATAAAGAAGCAGAAAGAGTGGGTCACACGAATAATAGACATGGATGACATTATTTTTTGTTCCACTGCATAACACTTTGGATATCAAATGATAGGCAAAACCATGATTTCGAATCTTCAAGAAAAATATGAACAATTAAGCCCAAGCCAAAAAGAAATTTTTGCAGGTTATGGCTTGCGTCAAGTGAAACATTTTGTCGAAATAAGCTTGCCGATGATCGAGCAAGAACTACCTGCCGATTGTTTAGTGCAGGGTATTAATGCCGAAGGTAAAATGCAGGCGATTCATCCGCAAACGCAACAAAGCTATTTATGGATTTCAGATCAGCAGTGGCAAGCACGCTCATCCGCTGGTAGTAAAATAGATGTAAAAGAAGATTTTATTGCAGTTTGGGAAATTTTTAATTTACAGGCCTATGAGTTGATAGATTTAAGTCATATCCACCGTGACTTTTTAGAAACTCAGCAAGTTTAAGCTGAGTTTTTTTTATGCCCTTTATCTGGGAGGTGGCGTGGTGAAAGCGCATAAATATCCATCAAAATAAAACAGATTGTTTATTTCATACCCAATAAACTGCTGAATACAGTTTTGTGAACCAGCAGTCACATTTTAAAAGAGCATTTATATCTGAAAAAATACTGCAAAAAATAAAGTTTTCTATCTTTAATGACAGTCAGATTATGGGGTTTTATGTAAGGAACTTTGCTTAAATTGTAGGCGGAACTCAATTTGAATTGCATTTCAATCAATCTTGTTGATGAGGGAAATAAATAAAAAACATAATATAAATCAAAGCTTAAAATTGCTTATATAATCGTCGCTTGGTTTGTTAATTTTTAGAAATAAAAAAGTATGAACGCATCGTTCAGTTAATTTTCGGCATTTTTAGCCTTGTTTAGACAATTCTGACTTGACCGAAATGCCGATCACATAGCAAGATAGGACACCTAAAAAATTTAAAGCGAAGAGTTATTATTAACTTTTCTCAATATTTACTTTTGCTAAAACAGCCGAGGATTACATGAAGGCTCTTGTTGCTGTAAAACGTGTGGTAGATGCCAACGTTAAAGTTCGCGTTAAGCCGGATAATAGTGGAGTTGACCTAACGAACGTTAAGATGTCAATTAACCCATTCTGTGAAATCGCAGTGGAAGAAGCGGTTCGTTTAAAAGAAAAAGGAACTGTTTCAGAAATCGTAGTGGTATCCATTGGTCCTAAAGAAGCGCAGGAACAAATTCGTTCTGCAATGGCGCTTGGTGCAGACCGTGGTATTTTGGTTGAAACAGCCGATGAGATTGGTGCACTTGAAGTGGCTAAAATCTTAAAAGGTGTTGTTGAACAAGAACAACCACAACTTATTTTATTGGGTAAGCAAGCTATTGATGACGACTCTAACCAAGTTGGTCAAATGCTAGGCGCTTTACTTGGTGCAGGTCAGGGTACTTTTGCTTCAGAAGTAAAAGTTGATGGCGACAAAGTTCAGGTAACACGTGAAATTGACGGTGGTTTACAAACTGTTGAGCTTGCACTTCCTGCAATCATCACCACTGACTTACGTTTGAATGAGCCACGTTATGCGGCACTTCCAAACATCATGAAAGCACGTAAAAAACCGCTAGACACCAAATCTCCTGCAGATTATGGCGTTGCAACAGGTTCTAAGCTGAAAACTGTAAAAGTTGAAGCACCTGCTGAGCGTAAAGCGGGCGTACAAGTGAAATCTGTAGACGAACTTGTAGATAAATTGAAAAACGAAGCGAAAGTGATCTAATACAGAAGGATAAAAATCATGAGTATTTTAGTTATCGCTGAGCACGACAATAAAGCACTAAATGGTGCAACATTAAACGTTGTTGCTGCAGCTCAAAAAATCGGTGGTGATATCACTGTATTGGTTGCGGGTTCTGGTGCACAAGCAGTTGCAGACCAAGCAGCTAAAGTTGCAGGCGTAAGCAAAGTATTACTTGCTGACGATGCGGCTTATGCAAACCAATTGGCTGAAAACGTAGCAAAACTTGTTGCAGAATTAGGCAAAGGTTATAGCCATATCCTTGCTGCTTCTACAACAACAGGTAAAAACATTTTACCGCGTGCGGCTGCACTTCTTGATGTTAGTATGATCACAGACATCGTCGCTGTAGATTCTGCAAAGACATTCAAGCGTCCAATTTATGCAGGTAACGCGATTGCAACTGTAGAATCTTCAGAGGCGATTGTGGTGGGTACTGTACGTGGTACAGCATTTGACCCAGTGGCTGCAGAAGGTGGTTCGGCTGCGGTTGAAGCTGCTACTGTGACAGGTGATGCTGGTATTTCTAAGTTCGTCTCTGAAGAAATTGTGAAATCAGAGCGTCCAGAATTAACTGCAGCACGTATTGTAGTTTCTGGTGGTCGTGGTGTAGGTTCTGGTGAGAACTATCACAAAGTACTTGATCCATTAGCAGACAAACTTGGTGCAGCACAAGGTGCATCTCGTGCAGCAGTTGATGCGGGCTTCGTACCAAACGACATGCAAGTTGGTCAAACAGGTAAAATCGTTGCACCTGATTTGTATATCGCTGTAGGTATCTCTGGTGCGATTCAGCACTTGGCAGGTATGAAAGACTCTAAAGTGATCGTTGCGATCAACAAAGACGAAGAAGCGCCAATCAACGCAGTAGCTGACTACTGGTTAGTGGGCGACTTGAATACTGTTGTTCCAGAGTTAGTATCTAAAATCTAATTACTGAACACAGTCAAAAACGCCTCTATGTGAATAGCATAGGGGCGTTTTTTATTGTCTTTTTTTAATTAAGATGCAGTGATTGGTTTTAAGTACATTATGTGAACTTAGCGTATATGTGGGTACATATCGAGCAAGTATATGTTGAAGATATTTTGACGTGACTCTTAAAAATATGAAGCACTTTTGTTTCTTGGGTGTGAATATTTTTTTGCCTAAAAAATCACCGTTAAATTTAAGTAAATTAACAAGATTAAGATCATCTCTAAAGCACAAAAACACAGGCGTATATGCTATAATTTTTCGCTAGTTTTTATTTTTAGCCTGCATTTCAGGCTAATCATTTGCAAGTTTTACGACATATAAAATGCAAGCAAAATTTGTTTGCAGAATAAGGAGTATGCATGAGCGTATCGGAAATTAGACCGATTGCCATTGAGGATGAACTCAAGCACTCGTATTTAGACTATGCGATGAGCGTGATTGTGTCACGTGCGCTGCCAGATGTACGAGATGGTCTAAAACCTGTGCATCGTCGTGTGCTATTCGCAATGCACGAATTGGGCAATGACTACAACAAAGCTTACAAAAAGTCTGCCCGTGTAGTCGGTGACGTCATCGGTAAATATCACCCTCACGGTGATTTTGCAGTTTACGAAACAATTGTTCGTATGGCGCAAGATTTCAGTTTGCGTTATCAATTGGTCGATGGTCAGGGTAACTTCGGTTCGATTGATGGCGATAGTGCCGCAGCCATGCGTTATACCGAAGTCCGTATGCGCAAACTTACTCATGAACTGTTGGCCGATTTAGAAAAGGACACTGTCGATTGGGAAGATAACTACGACGGCTCTGAGCGTATTCCTCAAGTGATGCCTACTCGTATTCCAAACCTATTGGTCAATGGTGCTGCAGGTATTGCTGTAGGTATGGCGACCAATATGGCACCGCACAACATGACTGAAGTGGTGCATGCATGTTTGGCTTATGCAGACAACCCAAATATTTCAATTGAAGGGTTGATGGAACATATCACAGGTCCAGACTTCCCTACAGGCGGTATTATTTACGGTAAATCAGGCATTGTTGATGCTTACCGTACAGGTAAAGGCCGTTTGCATATTCGTGGTAAGTACCATTTTGAAGAAGATCAAAAATCTGGTCGTACCACCATCGTCTTTACTGAAATCCCTTATCAGGTCAACAAAGCCAAAACCATTGAGCGTATTGCTGAACTGGTGAAAGAGAAGAAACTCGAAGGTATTTCAGAATTACGTGATGAGTCTGATAAAGAAGGGATGCGTATTGCAATTGATCTGAAGCGTGGTGAAAACGCTGAAGTGATTGTGAATAACCTGTTCTTAAATACGCAGTTAGAAAACTCATTCAGCATCAACATGGTCTGCCTAGACAATGGTCAGCCAAAATTGATGAACCTGAAAGATATTATTGCGGCATTTATTCGTCACCGCCAAGAAGTAGTGACCCGCCGTACCATGTTCGAGTTGCGTAAAGCGCGTGAACGTGGCCATATTTTAGAAGGCTTAACCGTTGCGTTGGCCAATATTGATGCCATCATCGAAACGATTAAATCTTCTGCCAACCCAGCCGAAGCGCGTGAGCGTTTACAGGCAGGCGAGTGGGCAGCAGGTGGTGTAGTTGCGTTATTGGAAAAAGCAGGTTCAGTTTCTGTACGTCCAGATGAAATTGAAGGCGAAGACCCTAACCGCCCGTTTGGTTTAGATGGTCAGGTCTATCGTTTATCACCTGCGCAAGTGACCGCAATTTTAGAATTACGTTTGCATCGTTTAACAGGTCTAGAACAAGACAAGTTACATGCAGAATATTCTGAAATTTTGGCACAAATTGCTGAATTAACTGCAATTTTGAATGACTTTAATTTGTTGATGGGCGTGATTCGTGAAGAGTTGGCGCAAGTTTTACAGCAATATGGCGATGCACGTCGTACTGAAATTGTAGAATCTCGCATTGATTTCTCGCGTGAAGATTTAATCCCAGAAGAACAAGTGGTACTGACAGTATCACAAACAGGTTATGCAAAAACTCAACCATTGTCAGATTACGCAGCGCAGCGTCGTGGTGGTCGTGGTAAATCTGCAACGTCGATGAAAGAAGATGATTATGTGCAGCATTTAATCGTGACATCTAACCATGCAACGGTGCTGTGCTTTACCGATGTGGGTAAAGTTTACCGTCTGAAAGTGTTTGAAGTGCCACAGGCATCGCGTGGTGCGAAAGGTCGTCCAATGGTGAACTTATTGCCATTAGATGCCAATGAAACCATCACCGCGATTTTACCTGTCATTGATGCACCGAAGAAATTTACCGAGCGTTTGGCAGACTTCCGTAGCTATGTAAAAGCCAATGCTACACATATACAAACCAACGCAATCATTGCTGCACATTATGCAGAATTAGAAGCTGCCTTTGCTGAATTAGCAGATGGTGATGATTTATCTGATGCATTGCGTGTGCAATTGAAACAATTGGGTGTAGAGCTTTCTGCAACCGATTTAGACGATGAGATCATTGCAGAATTTGCATCACAAGCAGAAGCCTTGCGTAAAAACTTTTATGTCTTTATGGCAACGGCATCAGGTACAGTGAAACGTGTTGAATTGGAACAATTCAGTAACGTACGTTCGAATGGTTTACGTGCCATTGAATTGAATGAAGAAGACACTTTAATTGGTGTTGCAATTACCGATGGCGAACAGCAAATTATGTTGTTCTCCAATGAAGGTAAAGCGATTCGTTTTGCTGAAACCGATGTACGTTCAATGGGTCGTGCGGCCAAAGGCGTACGTGGTATGCGTGTCAGCTTCGGTTCAGCACAAGTTGAAGATGTCGAAGATGTAGAAGTCGATGGCGATGATGAAGACAGTTCAGATTCAGCACTCATCAGCCGTATCGTATCGCTAGTCGTAGTACCAGAAACAGGCGAAGTTTTGTGTGCTTCGGCGAATGGTTATGGTAAGCGTACACCTGTAGACGACTTCCCAACCAAAAAACGTGGTGGTAAAGGTGTGATTGCCATTAAGACCTCTGAACGTAATGGTGAATTGGTCGGTGCAGTTGCTATTGATGAAAGCAAAGAACTGATGCTGATTTCTGATGGCGGTACATTAGTGCGTACTCGCGCTTCTGAAGTGGCGCAAACAGGTCGTAATGCACAAGGTGTACGTTTAATCCGCTTGGGTGAAAACGAAACACTGGTGGGTGTAGAAGCGATTGAAGCTGTTGAAGAAGACGAGTTTGTTGAAGCGATTGAAGGTGCAGAATCTTTAGTGGCTGAAACGGATGCAGTTGCTGAAACTGAGCAAGTGGAAAAAGACGGTGAAAATTCAGTAGAAGAATAAGTTTTTTACTGATAAAAAGGGCGCTTCGGCGTCCTTTTTTATAAACGTTGACTGCATAAGGGTAAGCGATGAAAATCAAATTAATGTTGTTGGCAGCAGCGGTTGCATTGAGTGGCTGTAATTCAATGGACAATATCCAGATCCGAGTCCTGAACAGGAAAAGGCGGCACAGCTAGCCTATGAGGATTTGCGTGATGGGAAGTATGACGAGTTTTTGGATCAGTTAGAGCCGCAGTTGCAAACCCAGTTTAAGGACAATGAAAAGCTGATGAAACGCTTTTCACGTTCAATTCCTCAAGGTGAATACAAGTCTAAGACTTTAATGACCAAAGAGATTGAAGAAGCAACCAATCAGCTTGGGCAATATAAGGTCAGCTATGAAATTGCCTATCCGGAAAATCTGGTTCAGTATGATGTTAGTTTTGACAAGCCGAATGGTAGCAACAAGATTCGTAATTTCAATATTCAAGTCTTTGGCGAATCGGGTAAATAAGTGGAATAGGAGCATTGCTATAATGCTCTATCTGCTTTGATGACCAGAAATTAAACGTCGATAAGCCAAAAAAAAGCACAAGCTACCGATCATTCCAAGATAGAGCAATTTAGGCAAGATCAGTGTTGTAGGCACACCCATCTGATTGAGTTGAATAAACATCTGCACAATTTGGGTAGAGGGCAGGATTTCGCCAACGACTTGCATCCAGGTGGGCATGGCAGCATGCGGCCAGGCCGCACCAGATAAAAAGAACAGTGGAATAGAAGTGAATACAATGACATGCCCCGCACGTTCCGGCAGATCCAGAAAACTAGCAAATAAGCAGGTCATGCCAATTATCGTGTAGATAAAAACCGCAACAGCCAGCAGCATCCCGAGCAGGTTGCCACCGCGCGGATAATCAAATAGCCAGAAGCTAAAGCCGAATAAATAGAAACATCCCAGACAACCAATGGTGAAGACCGCTAAACACATCCCAATCAATGCATTTGTGTTTAATTCTATTTTTCTTTCCCGATATACCAAAATCAGCATACTCAAACCCAAAAGAATGGTTTGGTGGATAATTAAAGGTGCAACCGCAGGAAAGACATAGCTGCCATAGCCGGACAGCGGATTAAATAAAGGAATTTGATGCACAGAAAGGGCAGGTGAAAAATCCGATACCTTGCCAAAGCGTTCAGTATAATCTGCCAAAGTTTGCTCAACTGATGTGGCTAAGCCCAGACCAATTTGTTTGGTTACTAAAAAGTTGGCTGTACTTAAATACAGGCCAATGCCACCTGTTTCACCATGCCTTAAGCTTTGCGATAAATTGTCCGGCAGAAGTAAAATACCATCGGCTTTTTGTGATTCCACCCATTGTTTGGCCTCGGAAAAATTGCCGGTAATCGCCTCAATCTCCACATTGGGGCTTTGTGCCACTTGACCAATAATACGGGTGCTTAAGTTACTTTGTTCTTCATCGACAATAATAATCGGTAAGGCTTCAGCCTGCTGTGCCTGATAAGCGGTTGGATAAAAAAAGCTGTAAAACAAGACGGATAGAATAAGCGTGGTAAAGATCGTGCCGTGACTGACAATATCCTTAAAGCTTTGCAGATAGTAAAACCAGAGGGATTTCATTGGACTGCTCCTTTAACTATTTTTTTAAGAAACAGATAAGCCAGCAGAGCGTAAACTAGGGCATAGATCAGCAGCATGAATCCAGCTTGCAGTGAAATATGCAATGGACTACCAATCACCCATTGTTCAGTTTGTAATTTGGCATAGGGCGTAAACGGAATAATATTGGACCAGAACTGGGTGAATAGGGGCGCATTATTTAAAGGTAAAGTCACACCGGCAAAACTTAAAGATGAACCACCATAGACCGCAATGATGCCAAAAGATTTACTTAAATCTTTGGTTGCCAGAACCACTGCACTGCTTAAAAATGCATAAGCGCTATATAGCAGAAATTGTGCCGATAGAATCAGAGCGAGCGAGCCGGCAACAAACCAGCCGCGAATTTCAATCAGCCAGAACATCCAGATCCAGGTCCATAGACTAAAAATAGCCACATAGATCAGGTTCTTAGACAGCAATGCCATCCAGATGGATGAGTTGCTAATCCAGCTTGTTAAGGTCTGCCGCTTCAGTTCCTGACCGACGGAAAATGCCACACAACAACACAGCAGTAAATGCAGAATTGCCGGAATGACATAGGGTTCCAGATAGAATTCATAATTCAGCTGCGGATTATACAGCGGAGATATTTTAATATGCGGTGACGGTGCTTCGAGAGAGGGGAGTCGGTTGCCCAGATATTGCTGTCCGCTAAATTCAGCGAGTGCTTGTAGGGTACTGACCAGCATGGCCGAGGAAATGGTATTTCCAATACTGAAATAACTCTGGTTAAAAGCAATACTGATGTCAGCATCCTGGGCACGAACCAGACGTTGCTCGGCACCGCTTGGAATATGGATATAACCCCAAATTTTATTTTGATTTAACAGGCGCTCAATTTCAGCTGTTTGTTCCGACACCGTAGCAATTTTAAGAGTATGATTCAGCGCCACATGTTGATAAATGCTTTGACTCAGCGCACTCTGGTCTTGATCAATAATCGCAATCGGTAAATGATCCGATTTCCCTTGAGCAAACATGCTGCTGAATAAAATAATCACCAGTGCAGGTGCCAGCGTGACCAGACACAGATCCCATTTTTCGCTGAGCAGATAGCGCAGTTCGCGCCATATACCCGTCCACATTATCGGGTCTCTTTCAGTTTAAATAACACGCTCATCCCGACTTTCAGTTCAGAAATTGCTGGTGTGGGTACAAGATGCAGCTTAAAACTGCGCACATCATAACCGCCGGTTTGACGTGTGGTCTTAATGGTGGCAAATTCACCTTCAGCACTGATCTGTCTAATTTGAAAAGTGGCGGTTTTATCTAGGGCGGGAATATAACCTTCAATACTGCTCATTTTCTGAAATGGGGCATATTGGTCTTCACGAATATTCAGGCTCACCCACATTTGATCTTCAATCAGGCTGACCACAGGGACTGCGGTGGCTACCAGCTCCGAGACTTTGCCATAGGTTTTAGACACCGTTCCGTTTACAGGTGCTACTAATTGGGTTTCTGCTTCTAAAGCATTGGCTTCATCCAGCGCAGCCTGGGCAATATCTACTTGTGCATCGGCAGAACTCTTTTGCTGTGAGGTGCTGCCACGTTTGGCACGTGCGTATTGCTGATACGCTGCTTCTGTCATTTGCGCCGCTGATTGACTGGCTGCATACAATTCATCACGGCGCTGGCGTGAAATCACACCTTCCTTCAATAAATTTGCACCACGCTCATAAGAAACTTTGGCTAAATTTTGCTGTGCTTTCAGCGATTGCCAGTTGGCATACAGACTGGCGATATTTTCTTCCTGCGAGCCACGTTCAGCAGTCGATTGTAAGGCCAGCGCAGATTGTAAAGCCGCTGCGGCTTGCTGTTTTTTGGCCTGAATTTCCGGGCTGTTTAAGCGCACCAGTACATCGCCTTTTTTGACCCGCTGACCTTCTTCTACATAGATTTCTTCAATACGGCTTGGCACTTTGGTCGCCACCTGAACTGTTTCAGCTTCTACACGACCCTGCAATTCAAGCGGAGCTGGTTGGTAGCTTTTCCACAATCCAAAAGCGATGACTGCCAGCAGAACTGGAATCAGGGCGAGCAATAAATATTTTTTCTTTTTAGCGATTTCAGGAGCTTGTTGTTGCTCGGTCGAAGTCGTCGCGTTGTTTTCTATTTCAGTTTTTGTTTCTACCTGTTGCGCAGGCGATTTTTCTGTATCGCTGGATGAAGCCACTTCATTCACAGGATCATTGGGTTTTTGATCTTCGTTCATGTTCGGCTCCATTAGCGAATATAGTGGGTGTTGGCATGTTGAATGTAGGTTGGAAATTCTGCAATCGAGCCATGGCTTTGTAATAGTGTGGCCAGTGACATCACATATTTGTAAGCATTCAAGGCAGTTTCAGCTCGTAGTCCGCTCAGCATATTTTGTGCATCGATGACCTGTGTGGCGGTGCCCGTATCTTCTTTAAAAGACAATTCTTGGATGCGTAAATTTTCCTGTGCGGCTTTCAAGTTTTGTGCCAGAAGTACATCACTTTGCTGTGCACTAAGTGCTTCGCTATAAGATTTATAAATCAGATTTTCAATTTCCTGCTGGGTGCGTGCAGTAAGCAGTTCTGTTGCAGAGCGTTTGAGTTCGGCAGCCTGAATATTCTTGTTTTTATCGATCCCGGAAAACAGGTTATAGCGTGCGGCAACCCCGACAATCCAGTTTTCATTTTGATCCAGACTATATTCGCCAAAAGCAAATACATTTGGTTTTTTCGCTGCTTGCTGGGCTTTCACATTGGCTTGGGCCAATTGGGTATCCAGCTGCATTTTTTGAATCAGCGCAGAGTTCTGACTAAAAGTTTTTAGCAGATGATTTAAGGCCTGTGGCTCGGTTTTATTGACAAATAAAGGCGTCGAAAGCTCAGTGATGCTACTTTCCTGAAGCAGATTATTCAGCTGGAACAGCGCAGCATTCAAATTGGCCTGCGTATTTTGCTGGCTGCGCTCGGCATTATTACGTGCCACTTCAAATTGCATACGCTGGCCTTTACTGATAAAACCTTGCTGTTCCATTTTTAAGGCATTGCGATAATGCTGCTGCATGGCATTCAGATTAAACAGCGCAGCTGCATGCAATTGCTTTTGGAGCTGCACATTAAAATAACTTTGAATCAGTTCAAAACGCTGCGTATCTTGCTGCTGTTTGTTGCTGAGCTGACTACGACCGACCTGAATATTGGCAATTTCTTTGGCACTACGGGTGAGGCCTCCAGTATATATTGGCATAATCACGGAAACAGTGGGGCGAATCACCTGATCTTCAAGGATGACATTAGACGTATCCGGAATCAGACCAACTCCGCTATGAATAGTATTGTTAAGTCCATCACGCAGTGGATCGGTAATACCTGCAGGTAGATCCACGCCATTACTGGCCTCCCACTCATTAAGCCGGCCATTCACGCCTTGAGAGAGTGAATTCTCCAGATTATTTTTAAATTGCTTTAATGGAATATCGACTTCACTGTGAAAGGCATAGGCACGAACATTCAGGTCGACACGTGGCAGACCTACGCCTTTTACTGCTTCAGCTTCAAGTTTTGAAGCCTGTTCCAGACTTTGATAGGCTTGGCTGCTATAAGAATTTTGCAACAACTGACGTTCAGCATCCTGAAAGCTGATGCTCTGTGCATGAGCAAAGCTGCCATACATCATAGATGCAAGCAGATTTAAACCCCAGACAAGCTGTCTTTTATTTTTCTTTAAGTTCATAAAGTCGCTAAACTGATATAAAGCCGGTAATGTTATCCCGCTAGTATAAATCAAAGGTTCGCAGATAGAACTAGTGTAAAGTTATAGTATTGTTTCTTGTACATTTGTCTATAAAAAGCACGCTTATGCGTCCTCTAATCTTCTTTTTTTACCTTTTCTTTTTAAATAGCGTTTTTTAGCTACTTTTTCTCTATATTCTTTTAAAAGTCTTGGATTTTTTGCGATTAATTCATCCATATTGCTTTTTCCCCCCTCGAAATTCAGGATGTTGCTCTCGCATTTTTTTACATTCACTCTTTTCTCGCCAGATTTTAAAGAATAAATAAAGCTTGCTGAAGCATCTCTACGTAAAACTTCTTCTTTAAATAAAGGGGTGGCAATAGATCTCTTGCGAAAGTTAATTTAAGAGCATCCAATTCACCATTCCAGCAATTAAATTCATTCTTAGACCAAATCGTTTCCGTCTATTTCTATGGCGTTCTGTTAATATCCGAAAATGTTTAAGTTTGCCGTTGATATGTTCAATTGTGATCCTACGCCGACTGATTTCTTGGTTGATCTGTTTTGCTATTTGGGGTAATGATAAATTGTTAGGTTTCTTGATTGGAATGAGTAACTTACTCTTAATCTGATGAAATCCTTTATAGGCTAAATCTGCCATGATATAAGGATAAATAATCATCTCCTTCAAATGCTTACGCGCAATGTTCAGATCGTGTTTTCTGCCATCTTCAATCTGTATACTTACAATTTGCTTTAATTGGGGGTTAAAAATGACCTGTGTTTTTAGCGTATGTTTCTTCTTTTTACCACTATAGAATTTTCTTTGTTTTTTTGGGACGCTCAATCTGTGACTCAGTAACATCAACGATTACATAATCCCCCTCATTAAACTTTTGATTCCTTTTCGGCAATGCGAAAATCCGTGATTGAATCAGAGCATTTTCAACTTTCTGAATCGTACGATTCACATTACTTTCAGCTAGGTTATAGTCGGCGGATAACTCAATTTGAGTTCTATAACAGCGTAAGTAATTTAAAGTTAACAACAATTGATCCTCTAAACACAACGAATGAGGTCTTCCAGATTTTTTCTTGGCAAGTTCAGCATGTTGTAACACTGATACCATTTTTAAGAATAATGGACGAGGAACTCCAACAAGTCGTTTAAATTCTTCATCATTAAATCTTGTTAAATTTTCATATTTCATGAGATGAGTATAAACAATTTTTTACTTTCGCAAGAGGTCTAATATTAGTGAAAAAATAATTAGTTTTATAGCTAATCATAGATTCCAAGATATTTTGAGGTAACAAAATTACAGGTCCAACAACTTTATTAGGCCCCCAAGGAGCGTGAGGAAGTGAAAATTTTGATTTTTTCCATTCGTTATCGATTGCACAAAAGAAATGAATAGCCTCTTTTGTTTCAGTCGTTTCTATACCTAATTTTTCACATTGTTCTAATGTATATTCTGCAAAATGTTTAAAGCAAATATTAGGGTTTGTTGACAATTCGTCTATGTTTGCGGCAACGCATATTTTTTAGCTGCTATAAGGCATGGGACAGGAAATTTAGTCATTTTAAATGACTGGCACATAACGCAATAGCAGCAAAAAATATGCTCGCCCTGAAAGGCTGTGGCTAAAACTTTCTCAGATTGCGTTATGAAACTTAGCAATAATCTCGCTATTCCTTGCGTTTCATGCCTGATCTGCTCAGTTTTAGCCTACAGCGCAAGCCATTTATGAAATGTCAACAGACCCTAGTCGTTATATCTGAAATAGTGTCCGGACCTATACCATCTGCAACTAATATTAATTCTTCAAGATCTTCTAATAAGCCTGTCTGAGCTGCCTGAGAAGACTTTAAGCATGTGAGTATATATTCAACTTTAATATCGTGTGATCCTTTGCCATTTACTCCTTCTTTAGTTGCACCAATGCCAGTATATTTGGGCTCAGGAAAATGGGAGCATAATTTTCTTGCTTTAATTTCATCTTTTTCTTTAAGAGCTTCCATTAAACATTTCATAAAATTTTGCTGAGTAGTCAGAGCAGACTTGGAATGTATGTTCTCACAACGAGTTAAATAATAACTATCAATGTATAAGCGAGTATCTGTTTCCAGATTAGGGTCAAAGAAGTCAACTTCAAGTAAATTTTTATCTACCTTAAAGTGATTGAGGAATGTTGTCATTGTTTATTTCTCCTTTAATATTTATTTAAAATATCATTTAATTAGGAGTAGTGGGTGGTTTTTTTAATCAATTTGCGACAGATATTGTCGCACACATTTCAACCTCTTTTTTTGATTTAGTAAATTTATCCCTCGAATCTACATTGATTTTTTGACTCTATCTTGGCTCATAGATTGAAATAATTTTGTGCAAGACCCTGCCAGATATGGTTAAATGCCATCATTTTATTGTGTTTCACTCTGAAAGGAAAAATCATGCGCGCGTACAACTTCTGTGCTGGTCCTGCAGCATTACCGACTGCCGTACTTGAAAAAGCTCAAGCTGAAATGCTTGACTGGCATGGCAAAGGTCTTTCGATCATGGAAATGAGCCACCGTAGTGCCGACTATGTTGCCATGGCTGAAAAAGCGGAAGCAGACCTGCGCAAACTCATGAATATTCCTGAGAACTACAAAGTATTGTTCTTGCAGGGTGGTGCATCGCTACAATTCTCTGCGATTCCATTGAATTTGTTGGGTAAAAACAACAAGGCAGATTATATCCACACGGGTATTTGGTCTGAAAAAGCCTTAAAAGAAGCGCAGCGCTATGGCGATATTCATGTCGTTGAAGCGGGTATTCAGATTGAAGGTAAGCATGCCATTAGCGAACAAAGCCAATGGAACTTATCTGCCGATGCTGCCTATGTGCATTATGCAGATAACGAAACAATTGGTGGTTTGCAGTTTGCCAATATTCCAGAAACAGACAAACCGTTGGTATGTGATTTCTCATCAAGCATTTTATCTGCACCTTTAGATGTATCTAAATTTGGTCTGATTTATGCAGGTGCGCAAAAAAATATTGGCCCAGCAGGCTTAACCATTGTGATTGTACGTGAAGATTTGCTTGATCAAGCCAAGCCTGAAATTCCAAGCATTTTGAAATATTCAGCACAGGCAAAAAATGATTCCATGGTGAATACACCTGCAACTTATGCATGGTATTTGTCTGGTTTAGTGTTTGAGTGGTTATTGCAAAACGGTGGTGTAGATGCGATTCATCAAGCTAACCTAGAAAAAGCGAAATTATTATACGGTTATATCGATTCAAGCGATTTCTACGCGAATCCAATTTATAGCGCAAACCGTTCAATTATGAACGTTCCGTTTACTTTGGCTGATGCCGCACTGGAAAAACAATTCTTGCAAGAAGCTGAAGAAAACCGTTTGTTGAACTTGGCAGGTCACCGTTCTGTAGGTGGTATGCGCGCAAGTATTTATAATGCAGTGCCATTAGATGGCGTACAAGCTTTGGTTAACTTTATGGATGACTTTGCAAAACGTCACGGTTAATTGATAGTAGTAAAAAGCAAAAACCCAGCTGAATTAGCTGGGTTTTTTTTATAGAAATAGGTGAAAAGTCATAGAGGCTTGTTGATGAGTGAAACTCAGAACACAAAATAGTGTAAGCCGTAGGCGGAGAGCAGCATGCCTAATGCAAAAAATAGGCAAGACATCGGGTCGAGCTGATAGCGTTGCTCAAGTTGATGTTCTACATGCTGTAAGTTTTCTTCTTGCACGATTTTCATAGATATTATTTTCCGATGATCTATTTATCGTTAAATATTTAAATACGGCTATATTTTTAGCATAAAAAATTGATTAAATAAAGTACTAATTTTATTTTAAATATAATATCTGCCAATAATGAATTAATTCTGTGTTGATTTTTAAAATCCGCACCACTCAAGGCTTTCAGATTATCTACGGTGCTTGGTGCAGATGTTTGGGTTTTAAAATAACTTATCCACATATTCGATTTAAAATATGGTTGATTTTGAATTTATAATAAATTTAAAGCTGTGGATAACTGCGTTTTTTTGAATTTAAAATGCTTAAATAAGCATCAATATATTCATACTATCAATAGCACGCTTTTAACAATCAAAAATTGATTATAAGCCATCAGTGAAATAAGTATTGAAAGTTCCTTCTCCCTGAGGAGAAGGCGAGGATGGGGGGATGATGAATATGAATTTATTATTTAGACAGCTACTTTGAGGTTTATTTTTAATAAACTACTGTTTTATATTGTGAATATTGGCTTGAATCCAAATATTGCCACGAATGTATTGTCCAATTTCAAAGTTTTGGTGCGCAGGATTTTTAGTCGCAAGACGAATTAAAATCGCAGGCTGATTTTCATCATGAATTAGAGTGACATCATAAACAGTATAGGCTTGATTCATGAATTCAAAACTGGTTTTACCAACAACATTGCCCTGAAACCAAGCTTCATCTTCCTGACCGATATTTTCGCCATATAAATATGCGACCATTTTAGAAAAATCCACCGTTACAGGTGCTTTGTCATCTTCGGACTTAGGTTGCCATGCGTCAATTTGTTCTTGCAGATTGGCAGGTGCAACACCATCATTGGCTGCTAAAATATCATTCAGCGCACGATGGTGTTTAATTGACGCAGGATCATCGACCACCAATTGTTCGCCTTCAGCAACAGCTTCAAGTTCATACGCCCATGCGTTTAAATGCACCCAGTAGGTTTGATCTTTTTGGTATTGTTGATGGTTGACGCTGTATAAACTGTCAAAAGCATAGACAATACTGTTGTTGCCTAAATTGAGTCGAAGCACCGCTTGAGTGTTAGATTTGCAGCTAATGATACGTTCAATTTTAGCTTCAACTTTGTAAGGACTTTCAAAGCAAGGGAAAGCCGTTTTTACAGCTTGTGGTTTGTTATTTTCAACCGCAATCACTTGTGTCAATTGAATTGCCTCTTTGCTTGGGCCTTGAATCAGCCATGTGCTTTGATCCATTTCTGCTTCTTGGCGGCATAAACCCATTGGCATAATTGGTGCATCTAGAGCCAGTCCTAACCATTTTGGAACTTCGGTGTAGGGTTCATCCGTGAGTAAATTCCAATGTTCAACATGGCTGCCGAAGTTCTGATCTTCAATGCGGATGATTTCTGGTCTATTTTGATTGTTCATAAGCACTTTGAGATGTTGGGTTCTTTTCTTTACTCTTAGATCGAGGGTTATTTCGATTTTTCAAGTCTTTGGCTGAAATTTCATGTAATGCCACTGCATTTGTACAGATTGTGGACAGCGATGCAGCAGAAACAAAATCACATCCATCTACACTTTAGCATGCAATTCTGAGCATTTTAAACATACTGCAATGTAATGAGTTTGATACACTAGTCGCATATTATTATCAGGGTTGCACAGTGCTGCCATTTAAACTTTGGGTTGATGCAGATGCATTACCTAAAATTCTAAGAGAAGTCATTTTACGTGCTTCAGATCGTTACCAACTTGAAGTCACTTTTGTTGCCAATCAATCGGTCGGGATTACGCCTTCGGTACGGATTAACTCTATTCAAGTGATGCATGGTGCCGATGCCGCCGATCAGGAAATTGTAGATCGCATGAAGGAACACGACATTGTGATCACGCAGGATATTCCACTAGCGGCACAAGTGATTGAAAAGGGCGGAATAGCGATTCATCCACGTGGTGAAATTTATACTGTTGCCAATGTGAAAGCGCGTCTGCATTTGCGTGATTTTATGGATACTTTGCGTGGTGCAGGCGTACAAACAGGTGGGCCAGCACCTATTTCAGAACGTGATAAACGTGAGTTTTCAAGTAGTCTAGATCAAACCATCCAAAAGCAAAAACGTAAAACTGCTTAATACGAGTCACGCATGCCTTCTAAAACCAATATTATGATGACCTATGCCTTATTGGTTTTCATTTGGGCAACAACGCCTTTGGCAATTGTCTGGAGTGTGTCAGATTTACACATGCTTTGGGCTTTGGTGCTACGTTTTTTCATTGCTTTGCCCTTAGCTATTATTTTATTGCTGCTGTTAAAAGTGAAATTTCCACATCATCTACAAGCGTGGCATAGTTATTTGGCAGGTTCGTTTAGTCTGATCGGTTCACAAATTTTCACCTACATTGCCACCGCTTATTTAAGCTCAGGCATTATCGCCCTGATGTTTGGTCTGACCCCCATCATAGCAGGTTTGATTGGTCGTTTTGTGTTTCAGTTGCATTTGGCACGTATTCAATGGATCGGAATGACAATGTCCATTTTAGGGCTTGGCATCATCTGCTTTGGCGGCGAAACACAGCATGTGCATCCTCTGGGTATTGTTTTAATGCTGTTTAGTGTATTGACCTACACCATGTCTATTTTCTGGGTGAAAAAAGTTAATGCGCAAGTTGAACCTGTAGCACAGGCAACTGGCTCGATTTTGGTATCAACCATTGCGGCTTTATGTATTGTGCCGTTTATTTGGCAATATGTACCGACTAGTTTGCCGAGTCTTAAATCTATCGCAGCTTTACTTTATACCGTGATCATGGCTTCTTTGATTGCAATGTTCTGTTATTTTAAATTGGTGCAGAATATTCAGGCGACCACCTTATCTTTAACCACCGTCATGACGCCAATGATTGCTTTGTTGATTGGTGCTTTACTCAATCAAGAAGCTTTATCGGTCATGGTATTTGTGGGCGCTTTGGTTTTATTGTCAGGCTTAGTGCTGTATTTTTATCGTGATCTTAAAGCAAGTCGGGCATTGGCTCAGAAAATCAAAACACCATCCTAACGATATGCAAAGATGGCGTTATCCACGTGATTTTATATACGCGAACATGCAGAAATGATTTATTTTATTTCTTAGATTATGCTTGTTTTAAAGCAACGGCTTCTGCAAGTTTGACGCGATCTTGAGGGTGTAGAGTAATAAAATACGCCCCAGTACGATATTGTCCATTTTCTTCTTCACGGCTGTAAACCACTTGCGCGGTTGCGGCTATATGGAAAAAGTTTTCAGGATGGCTGAGCGTGACATGAATATAACTGCCCGTGTTTAATTCACGTTCACTATAAAAACTGAAACCACTTTCTGAAAAATTGACCTGTTCAGGGATAGGTAACATGCTTTGTACAATTGCATCGTATAAAGACCCTGTAATAAGGTTTAATTTTTGGTTGAATAAGGATAAGATTCGAGCAATTTGTTGATCTTTTTCAGTTAATTGTTCTAATTCGTAGTTTAATGCATGATCAAATTGATCTAATTCTGCGAGTAGTAGAAAATAACGCGGTAAAACAAAATTAGCATCGTAAGGGTCGTTCAGCGCAACATCGTCAGAAATGATCTGGTAATTGATTCTCAGGGCAGCATCAATTCGTGACATGACACGACGTTCAGACGCGACGCTTTGATGCTGTAAATTTTCCATAATGTATTACCTCGGACTTGATGGTATGTTTAAACCAATCTCGCTATATATAGGGTTGAGATATACGCGCGCTCGGCGCAGTAACCACTTTATTTCTTTTATTGCCTTAGTTTCGATGATCGGTCTAACTTTGGGTGTTGCTGTCCTCATTACCGTACTTTCGGTGATGAATGGTTTTGATCGCGAATTAAAAAATCGTGTCTTGGGCATGATACCTCAAGCCACTGTTTCATCAACACAAATTTTAACAAATTGGCCAGAACTTGCAACGAAAGTTGAGCAACATAAGCATGTTGTTGGTGCTGCACCATTTACGCAATTGCAAGGCATGTTGACTGCACAAGGGCAAGTGTCGGGCATTATGGTCACGGGAATTGAACCCGAATACGAAAAGAAAGTATCCATCATTCAAAACCACATGGTTGCAGGCAGTATCGACAATCTGAAAAAGGGTGAGTTCGGTATTGTTTTGGGCAAACAAATGACTGATGCCTTGGGTTTGGGTTTAAACGACAGCATTACCTTGGTTTTACCTGAAGCGACGCCATCACCTGCAGGCGTTGTACCGCGTTTTAAACGCTTCAAAGTGGTCGGTATTTTTAGTATTGGTGCAGAAGTCGATTCGATGATGGGATATATCGCCCTGAATGATGCTTCGACTTTGCTGCGTTTACCCGATGGTGCGCAAGGTGTACGCTTAAAACTGGATGATATTTTTGCTGCACCACAAGTATCTCGAGATATTGTGCAAGAGCTACCTGCCAACTTTTACGCTTCGGACTGGACTTATACGCACGGTAACTTGTTTAGCGCCATTCAAATGGAAAAGGCGATGGTGAGCCTATTGTTATTCCTAATTGTTTTGGTGGCTGCATTTAATATCGTGTCTTCTTTGGTGATGGTTGTGACCGATAAAAAATCGGATATTGCGATTTTAAGAACTTTGGGTGCATCACCAAGCACGATTACCAAAATTTTTATGGTGCAAGGTACGGTCATTGGGGTTATTGGTACGGTTTCAGGTGCAATCTTGGGGATTATTTTCGCGTCCAGTATCAGTGGCTTTATTGCATGGTTGAATAATGTATTAGGGCTAAACTTATTTGATGCCTACTTTATCAACTACTTACCTTCATATTTAAGATGGCAAGATGTGGTGGTGATTGTGAGCTTGTCATTAATTTTAAGTTTCTTGGCGACGATTTACCCTGCATTACGTGCCGCGAAAATTCAACCAGCAGAGGCATTGCGTTATGAGTAAGATTGTTCTGGAAGCCAAGCAAGTTTCTAAACACTTTACCGATGGCAAAACCACTGTTGAAGTGATTCGTGGTCTAGATTTACAAGTTCAGCAAGGGCAGTTTGTGTCGATTGTCGGAGCGAGTGGTTCGGGCAAAAGTACCTTATTGCATGTGTTGGGTGGTTTAGACCGTCCAAGCACAGGCGAAGTATTTTTACATGGGCAGCGTTTTGACAATTTAGGCGAAGCTGAACGCGGCTATTTGCGTAATCGATACCTCGGTTTTGTTTATCAGTTTCACCATTTATTGCCTGAGTTTAGTGCGCTTGAAAATGTGGCAATGCCGTTAATGTTACGTGCAGGCACAAATTACAAAGAGGTGAAGGCACAGGCAGACTATCTGCTTGAGCGAGTCGGTTTATCGCATCGTTTAACCCACAAACCGGGTGAGCTTTCTGGAGGGGAGCGTCAGCGTGTTGCGTTGGCACGTGCATTAGTAACAAAACCCGCACTCATGCTTGCCGATGAACCCACTGGAAATTTAGACCGCAAAACTGCAGTTAAAATTTTTGAATTGCTGCGTGAATTACGCAGAGAGTTTAATATGGCGATGTTGATTGTGACTCATGATGAAGAGTTGGCAAAATCTGCCGATACCATTTTGCACATGCAAGATGGTGTTTGGGTAGATGCTTAAGGGGCATAGTTCGTAAAGCCACTCAAAAGCGATTGCGTTTAAAACAGTAATTGCTGGAATAAGATTGTTTTGTTGAAGCCCACTTCGGTGGGCTTTATGATGCATGCCAATAAAAATAATAAGTTTAATATTCATGCTGCAATTGATTGGTCTGGCTTGGGTGATTGGGATCGCCTGTGTCGGAATACGTTCTTCTTCTTTTCCAATACATTCATTGACTTCCATGCCTAGTGCAATGGTTTTACTGATTTTATGCAGTATCGTTGTGCAATACTTGTTGCAAGCTCGCTTATCTTCAATCTATTGGAAATGTTTGAATGTAGGAGTGGCAGGTGTTTTGAGTCTTGTTTTCGGTTTGATCTATGCGGATACGCAGATGCAGCAGCGTTTGCAATGGCGTGAACTACAACCTGAATTTGCTGAAGTCGTGGTTTATGTCAGACAGTTAAATCAGCTAAATGACAACAGCATTTCACAAAGGGTTGAGGTGTTAAACCGACATCCTCAAACAGTGACATGGTTAGCAACTTTAGCACAAACTCAGGTAGATCAAGAGCAAAATTTAGAACTTGGACACTATTACAAATTAAGTGGAAAAATTCGCCCTGCGCATAGTTATGCCACAGCAGGTGCATTTGATGTAGAGCGGTGGTATTTACAGCAAAATATTATGAGTGGTTTTCGAGTAGAGCAGATTCAGCCTATCTCGGCTGAACAGATTTATGCCATGGGGTTTACACAACATTGGCGTGCTCAACAAACACTATGGGCAAAATTTCGTTTATGGATTGAACAGCAGCGTTATCACATTCGAGTGTTTATTCAGCGGCAACCTTTGCAGCATCAAGGTTTAATTCTTGCATTACTCACAGGAGATAAAAGCCTATTAGATGCAGAAACCGAAGCGCAGTTTCAGCGTTTTGGAATTAGCCACTTATTGGCGATTTCAGGGCCGCATGTGCTGATTTTTGCAGGCATGCTATGTTGGGCGTTGCATCAGCTGATTCGGTGTTATCGTCCGCATTGGTATTTGTGGACGCCTAAACAATACTTGCTCATGTTGCCATTTTTAAGTTGTGTATTGCTGTATACCGCCTTTGTTGGTTTTGAAATTCCTGCATTAAGAACCTTGCTGATGTGTAGTCTAGTGACAGTAATGTTAGTGATGAAGCAGAGGCTTCGAGGCTTTGCCTTACTGATTTATAGCGCTGCCTTGTTGTTATGGCTTGATCCTTTAAGTGTACTGTCTGCTGCTTTTTGGCTGTCTTACGGGGCGTGTTTTATTCTACTGCGTATTTATCAGAGTTTGAGTGCGCAACCACGTATAGAGCTGAATCGTTGGCAGCAATTGAAACATGCCAGCAAAATTTTAATCGAATCGCAATGGAAAATTTTTATTGCCTTATTTCCTTTGGTGATTGTGTTTTTTAAACAAGTGGCGTGGATTGCACCGCTGAGCAATATTATTGCAATTCCATTGATTGGTATGCTGATTGTGCCTTTAGATATTTTGGCGGGAATTTGCTTTTTTATTTTTGAACCCTTGGCTTCAATGCTGTTCCAATTGAATGATCTGGTTGTAGCTTTATTAAGCTTGATTTTTCAGGGGATGGAAACCATTTTTGCACCACAGTTGCATACTTTGTCGATGTCTGCAGCGGTGTATGTCTGTCTATGTTTAGGCTTATTTCTGCTATTTTTACCACAATCGGTATTGCCTAAAACTTGGGCAATCTTATGTTTTGTTCCACTGATTATAGTCGATAGCCAACGACAACCATTTGAATTAACAGTACTCGATGTGGGGCAGGGACAAGCTTTATTTTTACGTTCAGGTCATTACAACATGATGATTGATGTGGGCGGTTCTTATGATGAAAGTAAGTTTAGTATTGGACAGCAAATTTTACGTCCGTTTTTAGTGGTGCATGGTGTCAAGCAACTGGATCAGGTGGTTTTAAGCCATTTAGACCAAGACCATAGCGGTGCTTTTCCTTATCTACAAAATGAAATCAAGATTCAGCATGTCTTTGCCAATCAGGTTGTAGATGTGACTGCAAATACCAAATTTAATTTGTGTCAGCAAGGGCAACAGTGGTCTTTACCACATCAGGTACAGATACAAGTTTTATCTCCTAAACCGAGTCAATTACCCTATGCCGCACAGCAACAAAATGAGTTGTCATGTGTGTTGTATATTTCAGTGCCATCCGCACAGCCATATCAGCATTTTTTAGTGATGGGCGATGCAGGTTGGGCAACTGAATATCAATTGTTGCAGGAATATCCTGATTTAAAAGTAGATGTGTTAATTTTGGGTCATCATGGGAGTAAGCACAGTTCTGCCTATGATTTTTTAGCACATTTTAAACCCAAATTGGCCGTGGCATCTGCAGGTTTTGATAATCGTTATGGACATCCTAGTTCTTTAGTTCAGCAACGCTTGGCTGCGCTCAATATTCCGTTCATGAACACCATACAACAGGGCAGCGTACGTTTTTATGTAGATGCACAACAGCGTATGCTTATACAGCCGTATCGGCAGCAGAAATTGTGGTTGCAGCGTTAGTTTGGTTCTGTGTCTGGGCACGTACAGCCTGCACATCTGCCAAGGCTTCTTGCACAGGTTTATGATAGACCCCGCGTAAATCTGGATGGGCTTTATAGCGTTTATAACTCCAGTGATAATGTGTAGGATAACGACGGATCAAATCTTCAATTGCACGGTGAATAATAGCTGTCCCTGCATTGGCATCACACTGATAAATGTGCTCATCTATCGCTTCGATATACATATCAAAGCCTTGATCTGCATTTCTTAACGCATATAAGAACAAAGCTTTTGCTTTAGTTTTCTGAATCAATTTGGCGCTTAAATTACTCGATTCCAACGGAATACCAAAAAAAGGAATCATCTCACCACCTATATTTGGGGTATGGTCTGGCAAAATGACAGTGGTTCCGCCTTGTTTGAGTGCTTTAAAAATTTGACGTACCCCAGATTCATCTGTTGGGACTAAATGTGCCTGTTCACGGCTACGTGCTTGGCGCACAAAATCATCTGCCGCAGGGTTTTTGACAGGTTTATACATGATGGTCATTTGCGTATATTGAGCGATCCACGCATTCATAATTTCCCAAGTGCCAAAATGCGGCACAATTAAGACCAAACCATTTTGTGCAGCCAGTGCATCTTGTAATAGTTCTAAACCATGTACCTGATGGATTCTTTGAATATTTTTTTGATTGCTTGATCCCCAAATATGAAAAAACTCAAAATAAGAGGTCAGTTCGTTACGAATTGCTTGCTGGGTAATCTGTTCGCGTTGTTGTGAGTTCAGCTCAGGAAGCGCAATTTGTAGATTGAGTTGAATGGTTTGAGAGGTTTTACTCAAACGCAGTGTATTGACCAAAAAAGCCAAAGATTTTGCAAAAAAACGCGCAACTGTTAAAGGTTGTCGACTGACAAAATCAAGCAGGCGCGATAAAGCCGTTGTCGGTGCAGGTTCGGTCATAACGACAGCATCAATTGATAGAAAAGATAAAGATGTAAAATATTATAGGAGAAAATACAGGCTTTAGACAGTTTTTGCCAATTCCGTGTATATAATGGAGCAAATTTACTATTTTTTGGATTGTTTCATGTCCGATTGGCCACCAAAACCACAAAATGAATCACAACAAATATCTCCACAAGCACAGCAGCCCACAGGCAATGAGTGGAAACTATTAGAAAAAGCTGTTTTAGCTTCAGTTGAAGAACAACGTCGTGCACGTCGTTGGGGGATTTTCTTTAAGTTTTTAACTTTTGCTTATATATTTTTACTGTTGGTGATAATGGGCAAAGGGTGCAGTACCACGACCACGAATCCATCGGCAGCGAGTCCACATATCGCGGTGGTGGATATTGTTGGCACAATTGCATCTGATAAGCAAAGTGTGAACAGCAATGACACCATCAAGTCACTGAAAAAAGCCTATGAAAACAGCAACAGTCAGGCGGTGGTGCTAAATATTAATTCTCCGGGTGGTTCACCTGTGCAGTCAGATGAAATCTGGCAAGAAATTCAATATCTGAAAAAACAGCATCAAGGGAAAAAACTCTATGCCGTGATTGGCGATACTGGCGCTTCAGGTGCGTATTACATTGCTTCCGCTGCAGATGAAATTATTGTCAATCCATCAAGTTTGGTGGGTTCAATTGGCGTGATTATGCCAAATTATGGGCTGAGCGGTTTAATGCAGAAGATGGGTGTGGAAGATCGTACTATGACCTCAGGTGAAAATAAAGCCTTATTGTCGATGACACAACCTGTTGATCCTGAACAGAAAAAACATGTGCAAGCCGTATTAGATAATGTGCATGGCCACTTTATTCAAGCAGTGAAAGATGGACGCGGCGCGAAACTGAAATCACAAGATCCTGCGATTTTCTCAGGTCTGTTCTGGACAGGTGAGCAAGCCGTGACTTTAGGCATTGCCGATAAGATTGGCAGTTTAAATAGCCTGAAGCGTGATTTAAACCTAGATAAAACAGTGAACTATACCATTGAACACAGTCCTTTAGACTCTGTGTTGGGTCGTATGGGTGCAGCAGTGGGAGAGGGCTTTGCCACTTCTTTATCTCAACATATTCAGACTGAGCAAAACGCGAAATTACAATGAAACCACTGATTCATTTTGCGCATGCCAATGGCGTGCCATCGAAGGTTTATCAAAAACTGTTTGATTTACTTAAAGATGATTACGATGTGATTTACGTCCCTTTGTTGGGGCCAGATAAGCGTTATCCGATTGATAATCATTGGCAAAGCTTAACCCAACAAGTGATTGACAGTGTTGTGCGTCAAGCTCAGGGACGTAAAGTGATTGCGTTGGGGCATTCTTTAGGTGCAGTGTTGTCGTTTCAAGCCTCTTTACAACGCCCTGAATTATTTGAACAAGTGATCATGCTTGATCCACCTTTAATTATGGGTAAAGCATCGGTGTTTTTACATTTTGCCAAAATGTTTAAGCTTAAAGCAGTAGATCAACTGTCGCCTGCATCTTTGTCTTTGCGCCGTCGTGATCATTGGGAAAGTCGTGAGCAAGCAGCAGACTTATTGCGTCCGAAAGGTTTTTATCAAGATTTTGATGCCGACTGTTTTCAGGCTTATATCGAGCATGCTTTGACTGATGACCATGTACGAGGCGGGGTACAATTGACCATTCCCAAAATGGACGAGGTCAATATTTTTAGAACCAATCCATCACTGTGGTGGTTACCGCAAGCAAAACTGCAAGTGCCGACAGAATTGGTGATTGCAAAAAAAGGTCCGTTCTTAAAAGCAGGTTTCCCACAAATTACCGCCAAGAAGTTCAACATTGTTTATCAGGTGGTTGAAGGTGGACACATGTTCCCTTTAGAAAAACCTGAAGCCACGGTGCAGTTGATTAAAGACTTGATTCAGGCACAGCAGAGTAAAGCTGCTTCTGTTTGATTCAGTCCGAACCAAGTACGAGCCATAAAAAACGCCTGATCAACAGGCGTTTTTTCGTATATTGTAAAAGCTACAGACTTAAAGAATATTTAAAAATGGCAAAACTGTACAGGTTGTTGTAACAGTTGTTGGCGGTAGATCACGCCCTGCGCAGTGTGCTGAATGGTTCCGTTACAAATCCATTCAACCACTTGCGGGTAAATCAAATGCTCCAACACATGCACACGGTTCGCCAAACTTTCGGCATCATCGCGGATGTTTACTTGCAACACACCTTGTGCAAGTGCCTGACCTGCATCCAATTCAGCAGTGACATAATGCACAGTACAGCCGTGTAAGGTATCGCCTGTATTGAGTACACGTTGATGGGTGTGCATGCCTTTATAATGCGGCAAGAGTGAAGGATGAATGTTGAGCATTTTACCTTCCCAAGCGTGCACAAATTTGGCACTTAAAATACGCATAAAGCCCGCAAGCACCACCAAATCAACATCCCATGCAAGTAATTGTTGATGCATGACATCATCAAATAATTCACGACTCGGATATTGTTTGTGCTCAATCACTGCAGTTTGAATCCCTGCTTGTTGAGCGCGTTGTAAAGCATAGGCATCAGGCTTATTGGAAATAACCCCAACAATTTGCCCTGAAAGATTGGCATCTATCAGGGCTTGTAAGTTACTTCCGCTGCCTGAAACGAGGACAGCTATTTTGATCATCTGAGTCAAATCACGCAAAAATTACGCGAATTTTTTCATCTGCGCCTTCAACGGATTCGGCGTTGTCTTGAATATGACCCATCACCCAAGCTTTTTCGCCAAGGCTGTTGAGAAGTTCAACTGTTTTGTCTGCATCGTTGGCATCTACAACAACAACCATACCTACACCACAGTTAAAGGTGCGATACATTTCAAACTGTTCTACACCGCCTTCACGTTGTAACAATTTGAACAGTTCTGGCCATTCCCAAGATGATTCGTCAATCACTGCTTGCGCACCATTTGGCAATACACGTGGTAAGTTACCTGGTAAACCGCCACCCGTAATGTGCGCCATAGCATGCACATCAACTTGTTTGCACAGTTCAAGCATTGATTTGACATAAATGCGTGTTGGTTCCATGGCAACGTCAGCCAGTGGACGACCATCAACCAGTTGAGTTAAATCAACATTTTTTACGTCTAAAATTTTACGAAGTAAAGAGTAACCGTTTGAGTGTGCACCTGAAGAAGCGACACCAATCAGAACGTCACCAGCTTTTACTTTAGAGCCATCAATAATTTTGCTTTGCTCAACCACGCCCACACAGAAGCCTGCAAGATCGTAATCTTCACCTTCATACATGCCTGGCATTTCAGCAGTTTCACCACCTACAAGCGCACAGCCTGCAAGCTCACAGCCTTTACCAATTCCTGTAACAACATTGGCTGCAACGTCTACATTTAAGTGACCTGTTGCATAGTAGTCTAAGAAGAATAAAGGTTCAGCACCGCACACCAGCAAGTCATTTACACACATTGCCACCAAATCTTGACCAATTGTGTCATGGCGGTTTAGGTTCAACGCTAAACGTAATTTAGTTCCTACACCATCTGTGCCAGATACGAGCACAGGTTCTTCATAACCTTTCGGAATTTTACAAAGTGCGCCAAAGCCGCCTAATCCACCCATCACTTCAGGACGAGTCGTGCGCTTAGCGACAGATTTGATACGATCGACTAACGCGTCGCCCGCTTCAATATCGACACCAGCATCTTTATAGCTTAAACCAGTGGTTGGGTTAGAAGTTGAGTTGCTCATAATGAAGTCTCCGCATTCGCGGGGCGATTATACCTGAATATACGAAACTCTTATGTTATTTATGCGCTAAAATGCTATCTTTATTCAAATATTTTAACTTCTATAACGAATAAACTGAAAAAAGGCGAATTTCTATGGTCGATCGTACCTTGCGTCGCATTTTTATCCTGTCTGGGATAGTGCTGCTCCTTTGGGTGCTGTACTTATTAAAACCGGTTGTCATTCCTTTTGTTGTTGCATTTTTCATGGCTTATTTATTTAGCCCATTGGTTGAACAATTTTGCAAAGTCGGTTTGCCACGTTGGCTATCTATCAGTTTGGTTTTTATTGGGATTGGCATCGCGCTGACTTTGGCAGTTTGGTACATCATTCCTTTGGTTTGGAAGCAGTTGATGATTGCGCGTGACAGTATTCCTGTCGGTATTAACTGGATCAATTCGACCTTCTTGCCGTGGGTATCATCCACTTTCAATATTGAAGAAATGGAAATTGATACCTCGCACATGAGCAGCATCGTCATGGATTATGTGCAAACCAATTATAGCGCCGATAGTATTCAAGCCATGTTATTGCGTGTCGCACAGTCTGGTCTGAATTTTATTCAAATTGGCGGCACCGTGGTGCTGATTCCAATTATTGCTTTCTATTTCCTACTCGACTGGCAGCGTATGCTCGACAGCCTGCGTCGCTTAATTCCGCGTCCTTATGAGCAAAGCACGTTGGCTGTGGTACAAGAATGTCACAGTGTGTTAGGCGCTTTCGTTAAAGGTCAGTTTTTGGTGATGATCTTGTTGGGCGTCGTTTATGCGACTGGATTGCAACTGATTGGTTTAGAAGTCGGCTTGATTATTGGGATGGTTGCGGGACTTGCTAGTATTATTCCGTATTTAGGTTTCGCTGTAGGCATTGTTGCAGCCATTATTGCCACTTTCCTACAATTTGGCATTGACTGGATGCAATTGGTTTTAGTCCTTGTGGTCTTTATGATTGGACAGGCGGTGGAAGGCTATATTCTACAACCGTTTTTATTGGGTGATAAAATCGGACTTTCGCCAGTCGCGGTGGTGTTTGCTGTTTTAGCAGGTGCACAACTGGCTGGATTCATGGGTATGTTGATTGCTTTACCTGTAGCAGCGGTGATTGTGGTTTTACTGCGTCATTTACGTGATTTTTACGAAAAAAGTTATTTGTATGGGCAGCCTGTGGTGGTGTCGGAAGATGGTGCATCGGGTGACATTAGCATTGATACAGCACAAGTTCATATTGATATTGAGCTTGATCCTCAGTCAGCAAATTCACTGCAACAGACTGAAAAATCAAGTAAGATAAAGCCCTCAGATCAGCAAAACTCCTAGGTGATTACAATTCTATGCGTCAACTGCAGTTAGATATCGAGCCTCAATTAGATGCACGGATCAGTGATTTTTCTGGTCCAGGTTGGGGGCATGTGATTGATGCAGTTCGACAGCTTCATGCAGGATTGGTCAATCGCTTTTATGTCTATGGTGGAGCGGGTACAGGCAAAAGTCATTTATTGTCTGCAATTTGTGATTCCTATTTAGAAATTGGCAAATCAGCCATTAAAGTATCTTTACTTGAATTATTGGATGCCCCCACTGAAGCAATTACCTCTTTAGACCGTTATGATTTGGTTGCTTTAGATGATATTGAAGCGATTAGTGGTGTACCGCATTGGCAACGTGCGGTGTTTCATTTAGTCAATTACAGCAATGAAGTTGGTGGTCAGTTGGTGTTTTCATCACGTTTTGCCCCCATTGAATTAAAGCTCGAATTGCCCGATTTGCAATCACGTTTGACGCAGGCTGTGAGTGTTAAAGTGCCTTCAGGCAGTTTATATGCAGACCGACAAGCTTTGGTGAGTTCTGTGTTAGAGCGTCGCGGGATTATCATCGACCCACAAATTATTGATTATTTGTTGTTACATGGCCCACAGCAGACCTCGATTTTGCTGCAAAGCCTTGAACAGTTGGTGCAATTACTTAAAGGAGAGAAAACGAAATTAAGTGGCGCAAACCTTCGTCAGATTTATGCTTTAATTGACGAATATCGGTAAAAATTAAAATTACTTGAGAATTTGCGCAAGCTATGCCAAATTATTCGGAAAATAATTCGAAGTTGCAGGGAATTTGCAACTAAAGAAGAAAAAAAACAAAGAAAATTACAAGGAGTACGCTTATGCTCAAGCAGAGCATCGGCATTGGTATGCTGTTTATCGCAGGTCATGCATATAGTAGTAATATCATTGTCACCACCACTGCTGACACCAAAGCAGATGATCAACAATGTTCTTTGCGTGAAGCCATTGAGTATATTAATTTAGGCATGCCTGAAGAAGGCTATTTGGGCTGTGGCGGCAAAAATGCCTCAAGTGTGATTTTATTAGAAAAGAAAGCCGTCTATCAAATTGATACTCAACTTAAAATTACAGAAAACCTTGAAATTAAAACCACCTATGACAGTAGTCTGAATGATAAAACTGCCCCAGGTTTGAATAATGCCACGATTCAGATGCGCGGCAATGAGCGAATTTTCCACATTGAAGATAGCAAGGATCGTTTCTTAAAAGTTTCTTTAAAAGAATTAACTTTACAGGGCTGCGGTGAGGAACGCTGTCGTCAGCAACAAGGTGGTCTGATTTATAATAATGAACATTTAATTTTAGACTATGTGAAACTGAGTCAGGGTGTAGCCAATCAAGGTGGGGCAATTTATAACCTCGCACAAATGACTGGCGAGAAGATCCCTGCAGGTTTTATTGAGATCAAAAATAGCTTGCTTGAAGCTAACCAAGCGCAGGAAGGTGGCGTCATTTATACGCAATTCCCACGCTTTGTGATTACAACTTCAGTATTTAAAGGCAACAAAACCATATCAGTTGCTTCAGCCAATCTCTATTCTGCAGCAAGTTTGGCAGATGAAGAAATCAAAGCCTTTCCTAGTATGGGGAATATGATCGTGAGCAGTACTTTTACTGCAAATGAAGGCTATGTCATGAATGTGCTGGATGATATTGGTGTCAATAGCATTAGCTTGATTGGTAACAGCCGTGGTGTGTATCTCAACGCACCTTTGGGTAAAGCCTATATTGCCAATAGTGTGATTTTGGGTAATCCACATCCTGTCAGTGTCAATACTGCAGCAAACTGTGTGCAAGCAGGTTCAGATGCAACAAGATTGCAAAATAATTTAGTCGGCGCAGGCTGTGGAGCAGGCGATAGCAACTATCCAAATACGCTATGGACTGCAAATTCGGTGCTTGCAGGTAATCTGCTTGAAGGTGCATGCCAAACCCTCAGTCAAGATAAAACGGCACTCTTTTGTCCATATCAAGTTCCTGAAAACTCATTCTTGGGCTTTATGCGCCCACGCGTATTGCTCAGTTATAACAGCCTGAAAGATTCTGTGGTGTTGAATCAGGGGCAATTACAACTGGGGGATAATACGGTAGTCGGTTGTGCTGCTTCAGATCAGCGCGGTAAAAACCGTCAGTCAGATATTACCTTATGTGACCGTGGTGCAATTGAAGTGATGGTTCCTGAAACTATGGGTCTTATAGGTCAAGATATTTTGGCGGGTCAAATTGCTAAAATGTCGGTGAGTGATTTGTTGGGTGATAGTGATTTGGTGCCTAAAGAGTTTTGTGATCAGGTCTTTCCAAACAATCCGACAGGCCAAGCATGGCAAGCAGGTTGTGTGCAAATCGAGCAACTTGATACACGCTCTAAAGGAAAATTGACTGTAGATGAGTCAGGGAATTTGATATATACCCCAGATTCTGCTTGGCATGGTGCAGATGTTTTTAAAATTAAATTAGTCACCAGTACCACACGTTTTAACAGCACAACACCTTATATGGAAGTGAAAGTCCAAGTTATTCAAGAACATGAAAATCGTATGGAAAGCGATAAAATAAAAGTTTCTGGCGGTGCATGGAGCGCTTACGGATTAATGGCTTTATTGGGCTTGTTGGGTTTAAGCCGTAGAAAAGCATAAAGGATAAATATGAAAAATAATAAAAAAACACTATTAGGGATAATGGTGCTGTCTGCTATGTCGCTTATGGCAGCAGATAATCGTGTGATTCAGGTCACGACCTTTGAAGATCAAAATGGTGAAGACTTAAGCAAATGTTCATTACGTGAAGCGTTAGTTGCGGCCAAGCAGAATATTGCGTTCGGTGGATGTAGCGCAGGCAATACCAACCGTGGTGCAACCGATATGATTCAGTTGCAGGCTGGGGAATATATCTTAAACTCAGAATTACGCCCGCAATCTATGGTGCGTATTTATGGGGCGACAGCGGTCGACTATAACCAAGTAGATCCAATTACACATCGTTATCCTTCAATTGCACCGTTAAAAACCACTATTAATGCACATGGCAATAGCCGCATTATCAATACTTCAGATACCCAAGCCAGCGTGGCGCTATACGATGCCATTCTAAAAAATGGGAATGCCCATGGTGGTGGTAATGCAAACCCTGCAGATGCAGGCAAGGGTGGTGCATTATTTGTGGCAGGCCCATTAGCTGCGAACAATGTCGAAATTCAAAATTCGCATGCAGAACAAGGTGGTGCAATTTACGTTGTTGCTCATCAAGCGGAGCGTCAAGTCAATTTAGAAAATGCTTATATCCATGCGAACCAAGCCAAAGTAGGTAGTGTGTTGGCAATGGATTGTAGTGCCAACTTGGTCAATACACGCTCTATGGTGAAAATTGACCGCAGCAGTATTGTGAAAAATGGTGCTGCAAATAGTCTTAGTACTTTTGATCTTTGCGGCCAACCAGATCTTGCGTTGACTGCCAGTACGATTGCACAAAACCAAGCTGATACCAGCAAAGGTCATATCTTTAACTTAAGTAATGCAGAAAATCATCCGCTTAGCACTTTGTCACAGGTGTATTTGCAAAGTAATACCATTGTTGAAAATAAAGCATTGAGTACTTTGTTTTATGACAATTATCCACGTATTGTCCTCTCTTTTAATATGTTGGCCTTTAACCAAGGTAAATCTTGTCGTTATGCATTCCCTGCGAGCTTAGAGCAGGCGCGCAACATCAACACAATTCGCAATGCCTTATTCGCAATGGGATCAGCGACAGAGCAAGGCGAGTGTGATTTGCCTGAAACAGCAAATAGTTCTTATGATGGTGCTAAAAATTTGGATTTGACAGGGCTTAGCTTTGATCAAGTATTGCAGCCCTTGCAAGAACCATCTGCTTATAATTTATTCCTGCCGTTGTATTATCCAAAACTTGGTTCAGACCCTGCGAAAGATTTGATTGATGTAAACAGCATGGGGTGTAGTGATTATGAACAACGTGGTTTAGCGCGGGTGAGTAATGCAACTTTAACTTTAAATCCTGATGCAAAAAATACCTGTGAAATTGGCTCTGTAGAAGTGATGCGCTTAAATGCAGCCGATATTCAAAGCTTGCGTAATGTCTCTTATGAAAGTTTATTTGCCAATTATCAGCAACAAATTGACCGTATTCAGTCTGCGATAGATCAAAGTAAAGATGCTGCATCTTCGGTCGTTTCTCAATCGCGTACTGATTTGAAAACGATGCAGGATTTGTTGGCGAATACCAAAGCTAAGCAGCAATATCGTGCCATTTATGTTGATCCATTTGCGATGGCATTAAAGCAAGATGAACCAACTGCAGATGGGAAATTTGTTCAGTTAAGACAGCTTAATTCTGACAACTTTAGCATTAGCACTGAAGTATTGGGGATTGGTGCAATTTCGGGTTCAGGTACCACATTTAGTACCGATAAATTGACCCAAGATCCACTATTCAAATGTGAATGGGATGCACAGTTGCAACGGATTGTGATGTATCGACTGAATGATAAAGTCACAGAAGCAACCGATTCAGCGTATTGTAAATACACCATTACCTCAAAATTGGACAGTAATTTGCATTCTTCGGGCTTACTTGAAGGTAAATTTAGCAATATTGCCCCAATTGCAAAAGATGATCGTGTACGACTTGAATATGGTACAGACCTCAAAGTGAGTTTTAATCCATTGCTGAATGATAGCGATGCAGGCGATGGTTCTATCAGCACTTTGAAAGAAAATACCAATAAGCCTGCATTCTATAAAGATAGTACAGGACAAGAACTGGCAATTCGTTTTACACAAGTACCTTCAGGTGTGGTACTTACGGCAGATCGTCAAGCACCTTGTCCTGGGGATTATGCACGTGAAATTTGTTATGGTGGCAATATTCAGGTTCAAGTACGAAATAGCTTTAGCCCATTTGATTATGAGCTGAAATACACGATTTTCGATCATGAACTGGAATTATCGCCTGAAGCGACCATTACTTTAGAAAATACAGCGAAAAATACCAATTATGAAGCCAGTGGTGGCGGTGGGGGAAGCTTAGGTTTCTGGGGTATGTTTGGTTTAATCGGATTGGCGTTCTATCGTCAACGTCCAAGAAAATCGTAATCTACCGACTCTTTATTGCAAAAGCCTCATCTGTTTTACACGATGAGGCTTTTGTTATTGGTGACTTCAAGTACTTTCTATTATCCATGAACAGATAAAATTAGTGACTCATTGCAGGCTGCTGATATTTAAGAATGTATTCCTGACGAATTAAAGGTCGTTGTTCAGGTGTTGCTTGTTGCAAGCGTTGTCCTAATTCACGACGTTCTTGCGTGCTCATTTTTTGCCAAGTTTCACGCATTTTTTGTTTTTCGCTATCAGGCAGTTGAGTAAACCAATCCATCCGCTGCTGTAAAGCTACGCTTTTTTCTGCAGGAATTTCTTTTAAGTTTTGATAGCGCTTAATTAAGGCCAATTGTTCTTCTTCAGAAAGAGTTTCCCAGGTTTCTGAAATTTGCGTATCTGCATCTTTGGAAAAAATCCAAAAACGCTCAAACCCTGCAAAACTGGTTTGTAAAAAACTGAGCGCACAACACGCAATCACAATTCGTTTAGCTGCCATGTGGAACTTTGTCCTCACCCAACACCATTAACATTTCTAAATCTTCCACCATTTGTGGAGAAAGTTTAGGAACAGATACAGCTTGATTCTGCGGCTGTGTGGTCATTTCCATTGAATTTGGCAAGACCACAAAACCTGCAATTGCCGCAGCCAATGCAAAACCTGACATTTTCCAAAGCCCATAGCGCGATGTTTTCTTGTCTTGAATATTGTCCAAGACATGATTCATGACCGCGGCTTTGTCTTGATGGTGGCGAGCCAATCCATCAAGTTTAGATGTCACTTGTTTTAAGAAATCATCTTGTTTCATTCTGATGATCCTCCCAGATACGGATTCATATGTGCCAAACTGTTGCGTAAAGCTTGAATAGCACGGTGATAATGCGTTTTTACACTGCCTTCAGTGCAGTTCATAATTTGTGCGGTGGTTTGCGTATCAAAACCTTCCCAAGCACGTAACATAAAAGCTTGTTGTTGCCGCACAGGAAGCCCCGCAATTGCTGCCTGAATTTCTTCTACAGTCACAGCTTGATCTAAAAACTCTGCAGGATTGAGTGCTTGCTCATCGACAATATCAAGTTGTTCAACATCGTCATCATCTAAACTGATTTTTTTGAACCATGAAAACGGTTGAGCGCGGCGAGCTTCTTTACGCCGCCAATCTTGTAATTTGTTATTTAAAATGGTGTAAAACAGGGGATACCATTCCTCTGTGGCTTTGTCAGCATAAGATTTATGCAAGGAAATAAAGGCTTCTTGCACTAAATCCATAGCAATGCCGTGCTGTCCTTGCGTTGCACTTTCCATCATCACTAAGGCACGCCCCGTTACGTCTTGCATGAAATTCTTCAGACGTTGCTCAGCCGTACTCTTAAGAGCACTCAAATTTTCCGAGTGTGACGACTTCGGGTTTAAATCCATAGAGATGGAAAATCCTGTCATTGGATACCCACCATTATTTTTAACATCATATTTCTATAACGCTAAAAACAATGGTTTGGTTGACATTGCAAGTTATTATTTTCAGTCTAATCTATTTTTTTTGCAGGGCTAGTCTTTTTAAAATAAATTAACCATTTACAGACGTTGGCGTACCATTTCAAAGAAACAGATTGAGCCTGCAATTGCCACATTCAAAGATTCCTGTCCACCTGGTTGTGGAATACTTACCGCTTCTGCATGCTGTAAGGCATAATCGGACACACCTTGACCTTCATTGCCTAGAATCCAGACGCAAGCCTTACGCAGATTTTTGGAATAGAGACTTTCTGCATGGTGTGAACTGGTCACATATACAGGAATCTGAAATTGTGCTAAGACATCTTCGAGTTCAATATTTTCAAAGGTATGCAAGCTAAAGTGTGCGCCCATGCCTGCACGTAACACCCGTGGCGACCAAAGTGAGGCAGAACCTTTGGTACAAATAATTTGTTCAATACCTGCTGCTGCTGCAGAGCGCAATAAGGTGCCGACATTACCCGGATCTTGCACATTTTCTAAAATCAGTGTGTCTGCTTTAAAGTCTAAAGCTTGGCTTGAACTTGGCACGTCGACAATGGCTAAACAGGCAAGGGAAGTGCCTAAAGTGCTTAAATCTTTATATAAAGATTCGCCAATGACAAAGACCACGCCTGTGTATTTAGCCAAAATACGCTCATAGTCAGGATGGCTTAGTGCATGTTCGGTGGTAAAAATCGAATTGATTTTTTTATTTTCATGTAACCACGCCAGACACAAATGTGTACCTTCAAGTACCGTTTGTCCCTGTTTTTTGCGATAGTTATTTTGTTCAATTAAACCACGTAAGTGTTTAATTTTCGGGTTATCTTTTGATTCTAAAAAAATCGTAGGCATGCGATAAAATCCACAGCAGTCAGCGAATGGCCGACTGCTGTTGTTAAAAATTATTGATGGTAGCTGCTGACCAAATCGACTTCATTTTTTGAGCCAATGATGACAGGCACACGTTGATGTAGGTCTGTGGGTTGGATGTCTAAAATACGCACACGACCTGTGGTTGCCGCACCGCCTGCTTGTTCCATGAGCATACTCATTGGATTGGCTTCATACATTAAACGTAAACGACCTGCTTTTTTCGGGTCTTTTAAGTCGTATGGATACATGAAAACCCCGCTACGGCAAAGGATACGGTGAATATCGCCCACCATACATGCAACCCAACGCATGTTAAAGTCTTTTTCGCGTGGCCCAGTTTTACCAGCCAAAAGTTCATCAATATAGCGTTTTACAGGTGCTTCCCAATGGCGTTGGTTTGAAGCATTGATCGCGTATTCTTTTGTATCGGCAGCAACTTGAATGTTGTCTGCAGTCACCAAAAACTCTTGGCTTTCTGGGTCAAAGGTAAAGAATACCACGCCTGCACCAACAGTGAGCGCCATCATGGTAGATGGGCCATACAGGACATAACCTGCAGCAACTTGTTGTGTACCTGCTTGCATAAAGTCTGCAGCTTGGGTCACGGCATTTTTTGCAGGTAAAATTGAGAAAATGGTACCCACACACATATTGATGTCGATGTTGCTTGAACCATCCAGTGGGTCAAATAACACTAAATATTGACCATTTTCCTGAGCAGGAGTGAATTCGTCTAATTCTTCCGACGCCAAACCACCCACATTAGGATGTTTTTGTAACGCTTCAATTAAATAATCATTTGAAATAACATCTAATTTCTTTTGTTCTTCGCCTTGTACGTTTTCATTTTGTGCACTGCCTAATACGCCCGCCAATGCACCTTTTTGTAATGTTTGGTCAATTGTTTTGCAAGTATTGGCTATAGTTTCAATTACTTGAGCAAGTTCGGGTGTTAAATTTCCAGTTTGTTGTTGTAGAAATTGGGAAAGGGTGCGGTATGACATGACTGGAAAACTCCGAATGACTGCAAAAATGAGGATAACAATATGCTGCAATAGTTTAGATGAGAACGCGTTAAAAGAAAAATTAAACTCGACTATTTGCTGTGATTTTACCCTTGCAAGTCCTGCAGAAAGTGCTATGTTGATGTGAAGGATTTAATTTGAGATAGGAGCACAGATATGACAACGTTAAAGTTTGATGCGACTCCAACGCCAAGCGAAGGGATTAGTTTAGACGATATTTCTGAGGACAAGATGAAAGCCGCTTGGAAAGATTACGAGTCTAAACCTGAATATAAAAAGTTTAACAAGCATGATTTGATTGAATCTATGCAAACTGCAAAAGCTGATGCCGAGTCGGAATAACTGAAGCAAAGCTGTATTTCTGCACTTATCTGTTAGTTTTTAAAATATTCGTTTGCCCAGTTTTTTATGT